>CAMYJN010000084.1 GCA_947258625.1 uncultured Polyangiaceae bacterium
GTCACCGTGCTCCCTTCTTCGATGTCCTCGTCGACGTACAGGATGCCCGAGGTACCGGTCAGGCTCGAAGCGTCACTGAGGCCAGTCGCGTCGCTCAGGCTCGACACGGCGTTCAGGCTGATCGACCTGCCGCTCAGCTGGGAACCCGCGTTGCTCAGCTGTGCGGTCGAGACTGAGACGGACGGGCTCGACGGCTGACGCACCGCGTCCGAAGGAATGAAATGTTGGCCCGACGCCGAAGCTGTTTTCTGGAACGCGGCGTGTGCCTCTTTGTCGTTTGGGTTTAGTTGGAGGATGCGGTGCAATGCGCTCATGCGCTCCTGCGGCCGATGCGCCTCGCGGTGAATGCGCGCGATTTCACGATAAACGCTGATGGCCTTGTCGGTCTGCGACAGCATCAAGAAGGCCTCTGCGAGCAGCGAAAGGGTCGAAACGTCACGCGGATCCGCCTTGAAGCAAATTTGCAGCTTCGCGAGCGCGCGCTTGGGATCGCGACGCTCAATGTATGTCTCGGCTAGCTCCCTTGCGACTTGGACATCGTTGCTGCGGTGATAAAGCAGCCGCTCAGCGACTTTGAGATAGTCCTCGAGTCGGCCTTGCTCTTTCAATAACGACGCGCCTTGCTCGAATTCGTGTGCGGCGTCTTGCGTCCGCCCGGCTCGGGAGAGGGCCTCCGCGTACTTGATACGAACTGGAATGTGTTCGGGATCGATCTCCACGATCTTGCCCAGCATCACCAAGGCCTGTTCGGTGTCCCCGGCACGCATGAAGGCGTTCGATACGTCTTCGAACACACTCATGGCATCGCTCACCAACTGCAGCTGTTCATACATTTCGCCAAGCCGCACCTGAGCGTCGAGTCGCGACGGGTCGAGCTTCAGAATCTGCTTGTAGACAGCGATGGCTTTCAGAAAGAAACCTTGCGCAGCGTAGTGGGTCGCGACGATCTCGTAGGTCTCGATCGCGGTGCCGCGGTTGCCAGCGCGCACGTGCAGGTCCCCGATCTTCAACAAGGAACGGACGTCGCGCTTGTCGGCGGCCACCAGCTTTTGATACTGGGCAATTGCCTTGTCGTATTGGCCGCGCGACTGGTACTTCCGCGCCGCGTCCAAGACCTTATTCCTGTTGATAGCCAAAGCCCCTGCTAAGCCCCCGTGCGTTCAGTACGCCCACACAAGTCTACTAATGCCGCACGGGGGCGGTCAACATGCGCTCGGGATGCAGCTCATCAAGGAATTTCGTGGAGATCCGGCCTTCCTCGAACGCGGGGTGCTCCAGAATCCTCTGATGCAGTGGAATGTTGGTCCGAATGCCTCCGATGATCGTCTCGCTGAGCGCTCGCCGCATCTTTGCGATTGCCTGCACACGTGTCGGTGCATGTACGATGAGCTTCGCGACCAAAGGGTCATAGTGCGGTGGTACGCGCCCCCCTCCATAGACGCCGCTATCGACGCGCACGCCGGTCCCGCCGGCCATGTGAAGCTCGGTGATGACGCCCGGCGAGGGTGCGAAGGTGTCCGGATCTTCGGCATTGATTCGGCATTCGATCGCGTGGCCGCGCGGCGTGAGCGGCTGCGCCGGGAGCTCCAAAGGTTGACCGTCGGCGATGCGAATCTGCTCGTTGATCAGGTCGATGCCCATGACGAGCTCGGTCACCGGATGCTCGACTTGGATTCGGGGGTTCATTTCGAGGAACGTCAGCTCGCCGCGTTCGTCGAGCAGAAACTCGAGCGTCCCGGCCGACAGGTAGCCGGCCTCGGCCATCGCGCGGCGGACGGTGACCGACATGTCCCTGCGCATCTCATCGGTCAGCGCCACGCTCGGAGCCTCCTCCAGGATCTTCTGATGGCGCCGCTGAATCGAACACTCGCGCTCGCCCAAGACATGGATGTTGCCTTGTTTGTCCCCGAGGATTTGAAACTCGATGTGTCGTGGCCGCTCCAGGAACTTCTCGAAGTAAAGTGCGTCGTTTCCAAACGCGGCCCTCGATTCTGCGCGAGCCGTTTCAAACACCGCGCGCAGCCCTTCTTTCGAGTGCACCACGTGCATTCCGCGGCCACCACCGCCGCCCGAAGCTTTCAGGAGCACAGGGAAGCCTAGCCCCTCGGCCTTTCGAACCGCATCTTCGACGTCTTCGATGAGCTCGGTCCCATCGAGCGTTGGGAGCCCGAGCGACTTGGCCATCGCCCGCGCGCTCACCTTGTCGCCCCAGAGACGCATCTGTTCGGGCAGCGGCCCGATGAACTCGAGGCCGCACTGTGCGCAGGTTTCGGCAAATTCGGGGTTCTCCGACAGGAACCCGTAGCCCGGATGGACAGCATCGGCGCCCGTAATCTCAGCCGCCGCGATGATCGCCGGGATGTGCAGGTAGCTTCGGCTAGGCTCGGCGGGACCGATGCAGATGGCTTCGTCCGCCAGCCGGGTGTGTAATGCCTCGGTGTCGATTTCGCTGTGGACGGCGACGGTGCGTAGACCGAGCTCGCGACAGGTACGGATCACGCGAAGCGCGATCTCTCCACGATTCGCGATGAGGACTTTCTCAAACACAGCCTAGCCGATTTCGATTCGAAAGAGCCGGTCGCCGTATTCGACGGGCTTACCGTTTTCGACGAGGACTTCGACGATCGTGCCTGCTGCCTCGGCCTCGATTTCGTTCATGAGCTTCATGGCTTCGACGATGCAAAGCACTTGCCCTTGCACGACCGAATCACCGACATCGACGAATGGATCTCCGTCTGGTGAGGGCGCGCGATAGAACGTGCCGACGAAGGGCGAGGTGATGTAGGCGCCATCGTCATCCTCCGGAGCCGATGAAACGCCGACCGGCTCTGGGCCCTGCGCCGTGACGGGCGCCACCGATTCGACTGGTGCGGCGGCGGGCAAGGGTGCGGGGTCACGACGCACCCGAATGCGATCGTCGTCATGCTCGACTTCGATCTCGGTGAGATTTGCTTCGTCGAGGAGCCGAATGAGCTCACGCAGTTGATCCAGGTCCAGCTTCATGGTGTTCCCCGGCGGCGTTTGATCAGCCGGCAGCGTTCAGATAGTCGATTAGTGCACGGAGGCCAAGCGAGTAGCTGTTCTTTCCAAAGCCAATGACAGAACCAATACACACCGCGGCGGTCACTGACTGATGACGAAACGATTCGCGCGCCGCGGTGTTTGAAACGTGCACTTCGACCACCGGCAGGCCGGTCGCCGAGATTCCATCACGCAAGGAAACGGAGGTGTGTGTGAGACCCCCCGGGTTGATCACGACGCCATCGAAGGAATCGCGCGCATCATGTAGCCAATCGATGAGCTGGCCTTCTTGATTCGACTGACGGCATTCGATCGTTGCGCCGAGGGCCTTGCCCAGCTTCTCGAGCGCCTTCTCGATGTCGTCCAGCGTCGTGGCACCGTAGACGTCGGGCTCGCGCGTACCCAGCAGGTTCAAGTTGGGCCCATTGAGGACCAAGACGCGTTTGACCGAAGCCGTCATGGCGTCAGAGGTTTTCGAGCAGCTTGGCTACGCTCGTTCGGAGCAGGAAGCGCGCCTTGCCGACGTTTCCGCCTGGGGCAACTGCCAGCGCGACGAAGTATTCGTCGGTGAGCATCCGGACGACGGTCGTGAGCCGCTCGGTCTGCACCGAGACCTCGTTTGTCCCACCGGTGTCGAGCATTTCGCCTGCCCGCTGAACGCCCTTGAGCACGACGCTGTATTCCATGCCTACGGCTTCGATGTCGAACGGGCCGTCACCCGTGGAATATTGGTCGATCGCGATCCCGTCCGAGGCCATTAGCAGCCCGGCCACTCCGCCATCGGTTCGATCGACGAGGTCTTGCAGTATCTCTTTGAACATCGGCCCTCCGCTTTGCAATTTCCGCACGGACCGCGGTTCCGGTCAAGTATCGCGTCGAGCGATCGGCTGCTTGCTAGCCGGCGTGGATCAGCTCGACGGTGAGGCCGCCGCCGTCCGTATCCCGGAGCTCGAGGCGAAGGCCGTGACGTTTGGCGACATCGCTGGCGATATGAAGCCCAAGCCCCATCCCGTGCGGATGGCGGGTTCGTGCTTCACTTCCGCGAAAGGAGGGTTCGACGACCCGCTCGCGATCGGCGTGAGAAATGCCGGGGCCGTCGTCGACCACCCGCAACGTCCATTTCTTCGCGGACCCTTCGAGGATGACCGCCACGTGACCATCGGCTCGGTTGTAGCGAATCGCGTTCTGAACGATGTTGCCCAGCGCCTGTTCGAGCAGGGTGAGATCGCCAGGAAACTCGATCGGAGTCTCGGGCACCGCGAGCTCCAGGCCGATCTGCTTCCGCTTCGCGATGGGCTGGTGTCTATCGACCACGCGCTCCACGACACGGTTCAAGTCGATCGGGTCTTGATGGCTCAACCCCTCATTGGCGTCGAGGCGCGCGGCGGCGTTGAGGTTGTGAAGAAGCGAACCGAGGTACTGCGACTCTTCGAGGCTCGGTAAGATCGCTTCGGCACCGAGCGCATCGCCTCCTTCGATCCTCTGCTGGAGGGACACGAGGTGGCCTTGCAGGACGCTCAGCGGAAGCATCACGTCGTGCGTGGTATTCGCGATGTAATTGCGGAGCGCCGCCTCGCGTTCGCGCAATGAAGCAAGCTGCGCCTGGATCGTCTGACGGCTTTGCTCGAAGGCCACGCCGAGCTCGGCGATCTCGTCGTTGCCCTCGACTTGAATGGGCTCTTCGGACTCACTTCCGAGCCTGCGGACCGAATCGGTCAGCTGACGTACACGGCGCACAATCGGACCCGCAGCAAAGAGCGCAACGAGGATCACGACGAGTGCGACCAGAAATGCGGGCATCAGCACAGCGCCAGAGAACCAAGGAGGTGGCCCTTTGGAGCGCATGAGCAAGACCGAGCAGGGGCCTTCGTTCCAGGGCATTCGAACCGCGATTTCCGTGCGGCGCTGATCGGGAGAGCGGTCGGTCGCAACGTCGCTCCCAGCGTTCAACTGCTTTGCAAGCTTCGACGGGAACGCGGGACTATCGGTGTTGGCGCTCACGAAATTCGCGTCGTAGGCGAAGACCCGATGCCGTGGAACTCGCTGGCGCGGAGGCCCAGGCGGCCGTCGAAGCCGCCGCGCGCCTCTGTCGCCCGGCCAACGTTCCGGGTTGGCTTCGCATCGCTCTCGGCCGCCAGACTCCATTCGATGCACCGCGGCTTCGGCTAGCGCATCCACCCGCATCTTCGACTGCCAACGCGACTGCGCCCAGCCGAGGAGCACCAGCAGGGAAATCGCGGCCAAGCCCAGGGTCACGGCCAATCGCGCCCGAAGCTTCATGCGTTCCCCGACAGGCGGTAACCGATGCCCCACACGGTTTCGAGCTGAATCGCATCCTTGCCGAGCTTGCTACGGAGCCGAGAGATGTGAACGTCGAGTGTCCTTCGGCTGCCGTCTTGCGCCGGGTCGAGCGCCGCGTCGACCAAGGCTTCCCGGGTGACCGCCGAACCTTTCCTTCGCGCGAGGAGGGCCAGGATTTCGAACTCGACCGGAGTCAGTGAAAGGGCTCCCGCCGAGTTGCTGCCTTCCCGGCGCTCCAGGTCGACCTGAATGGCTCCAACGACGAGGCGTTCGGTTCCGACGAGATTCGGGCGGCGCAGACAGGCCTGGATGCGCGCGACGAGCTCTTCGGGAAAGAACGGTTTGGTCACGTAGTCGTCGGCGCCGAGCTTGAGCCCGCGAATCTTGTCTGCCGTGTCGTCTCGTGCGCTCAGGATCAGGACCGGCACTTCGGACTTCACGCGGTAGCGTTTGAGCAAGTCCATCCCGTAGGTGCCGGGCAACATCAGGTCCAGGACGATGACGCGATAGTCGTCGGGATCGAGGTCGCGCGCCGCGTCGCCGTCCTGGACCCAGTGGGGGTCGAACCCTGCTTGTGAAAGAGTCTGTACCACTTGTTGGCCAAGAGAGACGTCATCTTCCACGAGCAGGATTCGATTGGACACCGGGTTCCTCAGCTAGTTCCGGTCTGGAGAATTATGGCGGTCGAAGCGCTGTTCCATTCGTTCGACCTTGTGCTCTCGCTTCAGCAATCGAAGATCCTCGCGCTGCTCGCAGCTGAGGTTCGCATAGATTTGGTCCTCGGTCGCAAAACGAAGCTCTTTCATGGCCGTGAATTTCTCTTTCCCGCGCGGCATGTCCCGGATCTCCTGACGCTGCGCTTGGGCTCGCTCCATGATGGCGCGAATACTCGCTTCCTGCGAGTCGTTCAGGTTCAGACGTTGGGTCATCTCAGTCAGATGCGCCTCCATCTTTTCAGCTGACCAGGGTCCGCGCTCGCCGTGAGGTCCTCCGTGAGGACCCCCGTGCGCCAACGCAACGCCTCCGACGGTCAGCGCGATTGCCGCGACCCCCCCGAGCAGAGCGGCGACGATGGTTGCTTTGTTGATGAACTTCATGAGTTTTCCTTTCTCGGAGGTTCCGCCTCCTCATGAAGTAAAGGACTCGAACCTTAAGCGATTCTTAACGCGGGCGGATTTTCTCGTTTTCCGCTAGTTTTAGCCGGTGGCCCGCTCCTTTCTCGTCCTCGACATCGAAACGGTTCCCGATCCTGACCTGGTCTGGGACGCGGCGGTCGGCGGCTTTCCGCCTGCGCCCTTCCATCAAGTGGCCGCGCTCGGGGTCCTGTGGCTCGACGGGAACTACGAGCTCCAAAAGCTCGGGGCCTTTGGTGGCGAAGAAGACGCGCCGCCCGATGAGTCGAAGGTTCTACAGGAATTCGCCGATTTCATCGGGAAGCGACACCCGACCATGGTGAGCTTCAACGGGCGACGCTTTGATTTGCCCGTCCTCGCAAATCGCATGCTGAAACACGGTGTGCCGTTCCCCGCTTACTATGCTGGGCGCAGCGGAGGCGCCGACTATCGCTATCGCTACAGCGATGAAGGTCACATGGATTTGGCCGACTTGCTCACCGACTACGGCGCCAGCCGCATGCCCAGCCTCGGCGCGCTCGCGCAACTGGTCGGCATGCCGGGTAAAATGGAAGTCGATGGCTCGAAAGTTCAGAGCATGTTCGAGCACGGCCGCTACGCAGAGATTCGAGACTATTGTCTGCACGACGTCGTTCAAACGACCTTCGTGTTCCTCCGCTCCGAGCTCTTGCGAGGCCGCCTCAGCCTGGTGGACTACCGCGAGCGGGCCAAAGCGCTTTGGGATGCGCTCGAACAAGACCCCCGCGTGGTCGAGGTCCTGGCGCATGCGAACAAGCCCCTCGCCCTGCTAAGCGACTGAATTAACGGGATTAATTCGGTTTCTTTGTTCTTCTTCGCCCCCTTAAGAGCTCCGTAAGATCTGCCCTCGTCCGATTGGGTGAACCGTGGGGAAAGCCCGCAAACCAATCATGAAAAGACGAGGAATCATCATGCGAAATCTACTTCACATTGGGCTGTTCGCCCTCGCGCTCACAACCGTGACCCAGGCCAGTGCAGACGACGACAGCGACTACCGTCGCGGGAAGAAAGTAGTCGTCACGTACGACGGCGGCCCGCGCCAGGTTCGGCCGGCCCGCGTGAGCGTCGTTCGTTCACGAGCGGTCTATGATCAGCGAAGGACGTTTCACACCACAGCCAATGGAATGCACGTCGCACGCCAGGACTACTTCGATCAGCGGGAGGACCTGGAGCAGATCGTGCGGATCAGTGAACGTTGGGAGAGGGCGACGGCCGAGCGAAACTCGGAAGCACAATGGAAGGTGAACCGTCGACTCGACGCCTGGCTCGAGCGTGAGATTCGTGAATCCGTTCGCGAGCCACGTGGCCAGCACTACCAACAACGGATTCGTTCGCTCCGTGACGAGCTCGCGAGGCTGGAACGGACTCGCTATCGTGGGCGCGGCTACCGCGGTCACGGCCACCGCGGGCACGGCTACCGAGGCCGTAGCCAAGGTG
>CAMYJN010000085.1 GCA_947258625.1 uncultured Polyangiaceae bacterium
AATGAACGCCCAATTCTTCTTCGAGCCGCGAAGGCGTCCACCCCAATCGGCCAGCATCATTTGCCAGCCATACTTT
This sequence comes from uncultured Polyangiaceae bacterium, assembly GCA_947258625.1. Taxonomy (GTDB): domain Bacteria; phylum Myxococcota_A; class Polyangia; order Polyangiales; family Houyiibacteriaceae; genus SG8-38. The sequence continues at coordinate 77 of CAMYJN010000085.1, forward strand.
TTGCGAAGCGCCCGGAGACCCGCTTGTTTGTCGGCCTCATCGTCCACCAATCGCGCTGTGCCTTCGTGCCAAGGCCCCTTGAGCGCGCCCCGAACACCGCACGCCGCGATGCGGATCTTCGAATTACGTCGTAGTCGTTTGACCTTGTAGGAGTCGCCGTTGGTGAAAATCACCAGCTCGTTTCCGTCGCGGCCCACCCAGACGGGCGTTTGGACGCCCGTTCCGTTCTTTCGGAACGTCTCGAGGTTCACATACCGCGCTTTGCCCAGGTCATCGATGGCCGCCATGGGCCGATCATAACGCGCTTTGGCTCGCGCGCATCCTATGCCAAAGAAGCCCGAGCTTAGAAGAAAGGACAAACCAAGAGAAAGATTCGTCATGGAACGCGTACAGGTTGCGATGCCGCTGCCGTAAAGCACCGTCCAGCACCTCATCTCAAGTGCGGCGAGTCCTCGCTTGGAGCAGAGTAGCGGCGAGATCGATTTAGGTTTAGAAGACGGGGACGTGACCGCGGAAGTAGCAGCGCAGGCCAGCCCCAGCTCCGTTCCCAGCAAGCCGATCCCTCGAAAGAAAGGGCATTGGTTTTGGGGATGCGCCTTGGATCTAGCCGCGGACCGTACGCAGTTCTTGATCGACGGCCACGAGGAGTACGGCGACGTGTTCGTCTCCCGTGCGCTCATTCGCGACCTCATGTTCGTGCGCGACCCGGCGGTCGTGAACGCGATCAACGTCACCTACTGGGCCGATTTCCACAAACCCGACTACATCAAGATGATGTGGAAGCCGTTTCTGGGAAACGGTCTCGTGCCAAACGATGGCGAATCTTGGAAGCGCCAGCACAAGCTCATCCTGCCCGGCTTTCACAAGAGGCGCGTCGACGCCTTTGCGCAGACGATGGTCGAGTTCACCGATCGAATGATCGATGGGTGGAAGGAAGGCGAGCAAAGAGACATGCGAGTCGAGCTCAACGCGCTTGCGCTCGAGGTCGTCGCCGACACGCTCTTCGACATCGATATCGGCAAGGGCGACTCCGAGACGATTCGCGATGCCCTAGCTGACATCAGCGAAATCTTGGTCACCGACGCCGACAAGATGATTCCGCGGCCCGACTGGTGGCCTACCGCCGAGAACCGGCGGAAGAAACGCGCCATCGCGAAAATCGAAGAAATCATCCGGCGCGTGCATGACGAACGGCTGGCCCACCAGGAAGACCGCGGAGATCTGTTCTCGCACATGGTGTTCGTCGAAGACGAGCAAGGGCGCATGTCCGACCAGCAGCTTCGCGACGAAGCGATGACCCTCATCTTTGCAGGGCACGAAACGACGGCGCATGCGCTGACCTGGACTTGGTACTTGCTCGCCAAGAACCCCGACAAATTGGAGAACATGCGCGAGGAGCTTGCCCGCGTGCTTCAGGGCAGGCGCGCCCAAGTAGAGGACCTGCCCAATCTTCCCTACCTCGAGCTGGTGGTGAAGGAGTCGCTTCGACTTCTGCCGTCGGTATGGGCATACGCGCGCCAAGCGCAGCGAGACCTCGTCATCGAAGGCTACGAGATCAAAAAGGGGCAGACGATCACCATCAGTCACATCGCGATGGGTCGTAACCCCAAGTACTACGACAACCCGATGGAGTTTCGGCCCGATCGCTGGACCCGTGAGTTCGAGCGGAGCCTTCCCCGTGGCGCGTACGTTCCATTTGCAGCGGGGCCCCGTGTCTGCCTTGGCAAGCAGTTCGCGATGATGGAAATGCGAATGATTCTCGCGACGCTCCTCCAACGCGTCGAACCGAACCTTTCGGAAGGCTTCGAACCCGACTTCGTGACCGAGCTTTCGATGCATCCAGGCGAACGCGGCATGCAGGCCGACGTCCGGTTCCGCTAGGCTGCTCGACGGATGCGCATTGTAAACTCCTGTAAACACGGGACTATTACTATTCCTGCGACCCAAGCTGCGGTCACAGACAAAAAAGACATGATACACTTCTTGTTTGTTGTATCATGCCATGTTACAAAGCTCGCAGCGGCAGCAACCGCCGCATGACCAGAGGCTCTAGATGGCGACTTTGATCATAGATGACTGCATCAACTGCGGGGCGTGCGAAGACGAGTGCCCCAACGGCGCGATCTCGATGGGTGACGACATCTTCGTCATCGATCCCATGCTTTGCACCGAATGTGTTGGCCACCACGGCGAGCAGATGTGTGCAGCTGCCTGCCCGCCCGAAGCATGTGCTCAAGACCCCGACCGCGTCGAAACCGAAGAAGAGCTCATCTCGCGAGCCCGGAAGATCCATCCCGACAGGTCGCTCACTCTCTCCACCGATACCTCGCACTTCCGCGCGGACCAAGGCTGATCGGAAAGGCACGAATCGATGTCCGAGTATGACGTAATCATCGTGGGCGCAGGGCATAACGGCCTCACCGCCGGAGTCGAGCTGCAGCGTGCCGGCAAGAAGGTTCTGATCCTCGAGAAGACCAACTGGCCTGGCGGACAAGCGGCGACCAAGGAGCTCTTCAAGGGCTACAAGCACAGCGTCGGCGCCTGGGCGCTCCTGATCTTCCGCGAAGAGCTGATCAAGTATCTCGAGATGGACAAAGAGGGCTTCGAGCTCATTCGGCCGGAGAGCTCGTTCACCGTGTTCGGGGACGAGAGCCAGCCTTGCTTCATCGGCTACACCGATCCGATCGACCTCGCGAACCATATCGCCGAAGATCATGGCATCGACGCTCTCGACGGATTCAACAGCCTCGGCTCCTTCTTCGCCAACTTCAAAGAAATGTTCGAGCGGTACATGCACGAGAAGCCGCCGACGCTCGAGGAGATCATCGCGATGGAGCCGGACGACAAGACCCGTCAGGCCCTGTCGAAGCTCAGCTACGGAAGCGCGATCGAGATCATCCGCGAGTTCTTCAAGGATTCGGACGAGCACGGCTGCATTCAGGGCTCGCTTTCGGCGTCCGCCATCGACGGAACGCACATGGGTCCGTACACCAAGGGCAGCGCCGCTTCGATGTCGTACCATTACACCGCTGGCGACACCTACGATTTCAAGATCCCCAAGGGCGGCATCGGCACCGTCTCGTCCTCGCTCATGAAGGTCTTCCAGCGCTACGGCGGCGAGGTGCGCTTCAAGTCGATCGTCGACGAGTTCATCATCGAGGACGGCGCCGTCGTCGGCGTCCGCATGAAGGATGGCGAAGAGATCCGTTCCGAAGCCACCATTTCGACCCTCGACTCGAAGATGACCTTCGCAAACATGTGCGCGCCGGGCACCTTGCCGACGGACTTCGCCAACGCGGTCGACGACATCGAGTACGCGAACGGCTACGTACAGGTTCACATGACCATCAAGGAGCTCCCGACCTTCAAGAATCAGCTCGAGTTCGTGAACGGCACCGTTCAGAGCTGGCTCGTCGCGTACATCAAGGGGCCTGAGCAGCTTCACAAGGCGTGGCAGCAGTCGCGTGCAGGTCAGGTCGCCGACGACCCTGCGGTCTACTGCTACTTCCCGTCGCAGCTCGACTCGAGCCTTTCGCCCGGGGACGGCACGCATACCTGCACCATGTTCTCGCACTACTTCCCGACGGACATCCCGGCGGGCAAGCACAACGAGATGAAGAACCTCATGGTCGAGAAGATGATCACGGCGATAGAGCAGGTCATCCCCAACTTCCGCGACTTGATCATGGACCAGGTCGCCTTCACACAGCGGTACTTCGAGAAGGCATTCAACGCGACCGAGGGCGATTTCTCGATGGGGCTTCTGCATCCAGGCCAGATGTTCGGCGATCGCCCGGTTCCGGGTTGGGATGGCGGCCATGAGACCCCGCTCGCGAACCTCTACATGGCTGGCGGGGCCTGCCATCCGGGCCCCGGAGTGACCTGCCTGCCGGGCCTGAACGGCTCACGCATCGTGTTGGACAAGCTTGGCGGCGCGAACGAACAAGCGGCCGAGTAGCCGGCACCAAACTAGATGGACGACTGCAATCCCCTGGTCCTTCTGATCCCGTTCATCGCAGGGTTCATCGGCTGGTTCACCAACTGGCTTGCCGTGAAGGCGACGCTCTATCCGGTTGAATTCGTCGGCATTCCGCCGGCATTCGGCTGGCAGGGGGTCATTCCGAAGAACACCGAGGAGATGTCACAGAGCTTCAGCCAGCTCATCCACGATAAGCTGCTCAACATCGAAGAGCTCTTCGCGGGCATCGACCACGATCACAACGAAGAGCTCGACAAGGTCGTCGAGGAGGTCGCCCAGGAGATCATCCGCGAGTTCTCGACGAACATCGCGCCTGAGTCCTGGGCGCGCGCTCGCGAGAAACTGCGCGAGTACATCAACATGTTGGTGCGCCGCAACGTTCGCGCCGTCACCATCGAGATCATGGATCGCATGGCCAAGGAGGCCGGCGACATCATCGACATCGACGCCATCGTGCGGGAGGCGATGCTCGAGGACCGCGCGCTGCTGGGCCGGGTGTTGATCGAGATCGCGGGCCCCGAGTTCAAGTTCATCGAGCGCTCGGGTCTCTGGTTTGGCTTTCTCTTCGGCATCGTCCAGATGCTCGTCTGGATCGTCTACCCCGCAGGTTGGGTCCTACCCGCTGCCGGCTTCCTCGTCGGATACATCACGAACTGGCTGGCTCTGAATCTGATTTTCGAACCCAAAGAGCCGAAGCAGGTCGGGCCGTTGAAGATCCAGGGCGTCTTCATCAAGCGCCAGCGAGAGGTGGCGACCTCGTTCGCGGACGTCATCGCCGAGCGTGTTCTCAACGCCGAAAACATGGTCCAGCACATCAGCGACGGGCCGAACCGCCAGCGCGTCTTGGGCATTCTCGAGGGCCAGGTCGAGGAGAGCATGAAAGTGTACGAGCGCGACGCGATGGTGGGGATGCTCGTGTCCAAGGACAAGCTCGATGAGGCCAAGGCCGACCTGCTCGATCGCGTGCGCAACGCCGACATCACCGACAGCAGTCAGATCAAGACGTTTGCCGACCAATCCCGTCACATCCGCGGTCAGCTCGAAGCGAACCTCGCCGCGCTCGACTCGGCCCAGTTCAGCGGCATCCTGCGCCCAGTCTTCCAAAAGGACGAGTGGAAGCTCATCCTGGCCGGCGGAGTCATCGGCACGGGCATCGGCGCTCTGCAGGTGGTTTTCCTCTTCGGCGGCTTCTAGGAGCTCCCGAGTCTATTCGGTGACGTCCCGCATCGCTATCACGCCCTGCACCGCGCCCATGTAGACCGTCCCGTCGGGGTGGAGATGAACTTGGCCTGTGATCGGGTCGAAGGGTCGTCCATCACCAATGTATGTGCGGAAGATCTCCTCGCCGTTCTCCCAGCTGGTCGCGGTGAGGTAGAATAAGTCTTGGTCCGGAACGTCGGGATCGGCGCCCCAGCCCCAGATGACGCCGCTTTGCGTGGCGAGCTGCGCGCTGTTTCCGAATGACGTGGTGTTCTTCCAGACGTTCTCGCAGCCAGTCACATTGCGGTCTTGGTCACGCAGGACTCGGTAGCGTTCGATACCGGGATTTATCGTCCTTGCGGGGGCGAATGGGCCCCCGAATCCTGAGTCGTTCACGATGACGATATGGTCGTCGTAGCCGATGAGCGTGTTCTCGGTTGCACTTTCACCTTCGCGAAAGACGGGCACCTTACACAATGGGGGGTTCGGCTGATCGCGGTCCATGACGAGCACGTTGATCTGACCGTCGGCGTTGTCCGCGATCGAAATGAGATCATCTCGGGTTCCCAGAAGCGTCGGGCTGGTGCCCGAGCCCGGAAGCACCCCGCTGATGCCCGTTCCAGGGTCGTAGGGCGCCTCCCAATCCACTTGGACTGCGCCATCTTCGTCAGCGACAAGACGGAAGGTCGATTCATAAGTGACGAGGTAGACGCCTCGATCATCGACCACCATCGAGTTCTGGAGCTCCTGGCCGAGATCGGTCATCTCGATCGTGTCCGACTCGATGTCGTAGTAACCGACGCGTCCGTCAGTCACCATGAACCAGACCCGGCCTTCGTAGTCGACCACGGTATCCTGCAGCATCGGGTCATCAACCTCCACGGCAGGCGCAAGCCCTGGGATCTCTTTGGAGTAGTCTTGGACGAACTGCGGCGCGCCATCGACAACTTCGACGTGGTATTGCTCCAGCCGATTGTTTGGGGGCCCAATGATGATGTTGTCGTCCCCGTCGATGCTGAAGTAGGCGCCACCTGCGGCGTTCGTCACGAACGGCTTGAGCCCGAGGTCCCGCTCCGCGACGATGTCGAGGTTCTCGTTGTCGAACATCGTGAGCATGATCCGAATGCCCGTGGCATCATTGGCGACCAGGCAGCTCCCGACGACATAGCCATCGTCCAAAATTGCCATCATGGCGCAGACGCCGGCGATGGCGCCCAATTGACTCGTCACGATCTCGAGGCTTGGGCCCAAGGGTCCTGCACGGTCGTACGTCGCCGAGTTGTAGTGATCGTTGTGGATGCGAGAGTCGCCGCTGTTATCGAGAAACGGATGAGCGGGGATGTCCTTCGGGTCTGCGGGACTGGGAACCGCGGCCTGGCCGACAAAAGGCTCGATGCCCAGTTCCTCCGCAGCCTGTCGCGGCATCGGCGTCGCTTCGCGAATTGGCTCGAAGCGTTCGACGCATGCCGGACTCGTGGAGCCATCAGGACAGCTCGTATCGTTGCCACAACCGACCGCACATAGCGTGATGATGGCCAAACAAAGGAAAGCAAAGCGAATGACTCCATCGTTGGAGAAAGAAGCAAAGTGCATGGTCGGGCTCCGTCGTCTGCGCCAAATTGATTCGCAAGTCACCAGCCCGTCTTGAAACATGAAACAAAATATGTCAACTGTTTCATCCCGAGAAAAAGGGGACAGTCCCCTTTTCATAGGGATTAATGGCCTAGAGAGAGACGATTGCAACGCTTGAAAATACGCGGTCTGTCGTCGAGGCGCGTGCGCTCCTTCGAACCCGATGAGGTGACCTCACGAGGTCCAGTCGAAGCCGATCCGGCTTCGGTCGGCTTGCGGCGCGAGGACGTCGAGTCGATTTGGAATGCGGTCGTCGACTTCTACAAGACGGGCTTTCACCCGGCGATCGGCCTCTGTATTCGGCGCCGCGGTGAAGTGATCCTCGATCGCGTCATCGGACACGCGCGCGGCAACTCTCCGAAAGACGCCAGAGACGCGGAGCTCGTCCCCGCCACCACCAGCACGCTCTTCAATTTCTTTTCGGGTTCGAAGTCCGTCACCGCGATGCTCATTCACTTGTTGGCCGAGCGCAATCAGCTGCACGTCGATGAACCGGTCGCCACCTTCATCCCTGAGTTCGCTCGCCATCGAAAAGAACGAATCACGATTCGTGACCTGCTGACACATCGTGGTGGCATTCCAGCCGCGCCCAGCGAGGTCGCCGACTTGGACATGCTGCAAAACCTGCCGCGAATCCTGGAGATGATCTACGAGCTCGAACCTAGCTACAGACCGGGAACGGTCCCTGCCTATCACGCGGTCACCAGTGGTTTCATTTTCGCCGAGATCATCCAGCGCGTTTCGGGGGTCGACATTCGTGAGTTTCTGCGCAGAGAGATCTCCGAGCCCCTCGGTATGAACCACTTCAATTACGGGCTGCCGGAAGATCGACTCAATGACGCGGCCATCGATGCCTGCACCGGCCCCAAATTGATCTGGCCGATCAAAGACATCTTCAAGAGGTCCCTCGGGGCTTCGGTAGAAGAGTTGATCGAGCTCTCCAACGATCCGCGATTCCGTACCGGGGTCATCCCTTCCGGGAACCTCTTCGGAACACCAAACGACATTTGCC
>CAMYJN010000086.1 GCA_947258625.1 uncultured Polyangiaceae bacterium
GGGGTTCACTGGCACTGGCACTGGCGCTGGCGCTGGCACTGACACTGACACTGACACTGGCACTGGCACCGGCACTGGCACCCCGTAAAGAGGCCGCTTCGCGCCGTCCACGGGGCTTCGCTGGCACCGAGGCTGAACGCTGAACGCATACCGAGGCTCAGCCTCGATTTCTCAGGCGAGCCGCGAGTCTGCGTAGAAGTTGCCGCCATTCCTCTGCCAGAAGCGGGGTGGGCACCGCCGGGCTCAAACGCAAGGACGGCAGGGGAGCCCGCACCGGGTAGATCGGGATGATCTCGCGCTCGTGGGCGGCACCATCCTGGGCAAGGAGGTCGTGAAGCACCTGCTCGATGATGTTGAGTGGAAGCTTTGGCAGCTCTTCGGTAAACCAATGCTGCACCGCTCCGATGTCCTCGGGATCGACATCGCCGTACTTGGCGGCCGCATCGGCAAAGGCTGTGGTCGGCGTCGGCATGATGATTCCGTCAGCGGAGTGGATCGAGCTCCTTGCTCGCCTCGACGGCGGCCGGCACGGTGTAGAAGCAGTAGCGGCCGTCGCTTGGTTTGAGCAAGCGCCTCGGCCCCGGTGGGAGCTTGGCCTCGTCCGGCAATACGGTCATGCCGCGACGACGATACCATTGAAGCAAGGCGTCGCCACCACGCTCGTCGGCGTAGAGCGCCGTCCGGCCGAATCGCCGTTCATTGAGCGAGTGGGTGACTGCCACATCCAGTGCGATTGATCCCAGGCGCCGAGGGATGCGGTCTTCCGGAATCGGGTGATCCTCGATGCTGGTTAGCGCCTCATCGGGAGCCGTCGAGAGGAACCAAACGAACACACTTTCTCGGTCGTTGTCGTCGAGCGCAGGCACACGCCCCAGCAGTTGCACGAGGGCGCATGGGATGAAGCGATCTCGGTCCGGGTCAGTGATCCCGATCGCGTAGCCGGCGGGCTTCCGCGTCAGAACGCGCCCGGCGACCTCGGCGAACGGGACGTAGAGGAGCCAGTTCCAACCGCTATCCGCGCGCGTCGGATCGCGATCGATGATCGGTTGGACGTGGGAGTGCCACCACAGAACGTGAGGCACCTCCATTTTCGCAGTGTGAATCGGGATGTCTTGCCCGCTCTTGGTCGGCGCCCGGCGTACAAAAGGAACTCCTCGCTGCTTTCTCAGGAACCCCACAGCCGTCTCCGTCGGTCAAAGCTCATTTTCAGCGACATAGTGTGAGCGCGGCATGAGCGAACGCGCAAGCACTAATCAGTTGCGGATCGTACGAGATATCGTCTAGTACCCCGATCGTGTGCAGGCGGTCCTCCATCCTCGTGGGCGTGGCGATTGGTTTGCTGGTCGACGGCTGGCCACCGACCACGGCTCGCGCCGATCTGGAAGCAGACCAAGCACCAAGCGAAGAAATCGACCGAGTGCCGTACGAGCTCTCATGGCAGCTCGTCGTGACCTCCTACTACATGTTCAACGCGCACCGTGTCGCCGGACCATACAGCAGCTTTGAGTATCCTTATGCGGACACACAAGGGTTCGGTCTCACATTCGCTGGAGGTGATGTCGCCTACCGCACCGACAAATGGGGCATCACGCTCAATCTGCGTTGGGGGCAAAACGTCGATCGTTTGACCGAGTTCGCTCCGCTCAGCCGCGGCTTTGCTACCTGGATCCCCTGCGAAAAGCTGACGCTGGACTTCGGCTACTTCGGCGCGTTTATCGGAATCGAGACGGCGGACGAATGGGAGAACGCGAATTTTACTCGAGGGATCGTTTACTTCAAGTTGCAACCCTTCCGCCACCTCGGTTTGCGCGCCGTGCTCGAACCCCACGACAAAGTGGACATCACCCTCATCGTCGCAAGAGGAAGCATCTTTGGAACCAGCTTCGCGAGCGACGTCAGCGCAAGCGTCGTGGCCCCGACCGTGGGGGCACAGGTCCAATACACGCCCAGCACCTCGACCGATCTCCGGCTCGGAGCGCTGGCTGGCCCCAACGGTTCGAATGGAAACCGAAACTGGCAAGCGATCATCGACTTCGTTGCCCAGTGGAGCTCGAAGGGGTGGACCTTGTTCGTCAACGGCGACTACGAGTTCTCGTCTCGAGGTCCTCTGACGGGGTTTGCGGAGTCGAAGCAATGGGGCGTGAGCCTTGGTGGCCGGGTGGACATCACGGACCACTGGTCGGTCGGTGGTCGTGGCGAGTACACCGGATCGGTGCCCAGTGCCGATCCGGCAACCGGATTCACCGTCACCGGGACTGTCCGCTACTTGCCGGTGCAATACCTGATCATTAGCTTGGAGCCACGCGCCGAATTCGCCCGGAACGACATCTATTACGGACGACCTTTCGTCACGGATACGGCCACGGGCAACACCGTCCCATCGCTGAGCCAAGACTGGTTCTTCGGGTTCTGGATTGGAGTGACCGCCCGTATTGGGAATTAATCAGGCGGCCGCTTGGCCGTAGGTCGCTTGCAGGTACCGTACGATGTCAGCCGACTCTGGCATCCAGCGCTCTTCACCGTCGGAGCTCGTGATTCTCAGTACGGGCACGGTCGTTCGACCGCGTACCTGACGAAGCTCCGCGAGATGGACGGGATCGGTGTAGATGTTGCGAAGCTGGACCTCGAGGCCAAGCGCGTCGATCACGCGGAGCACCCGAACGCAAAACGGACAGCCGTCGAAATAGTAGAGAGACAAGCTGTCCTTGTGCGGCTCCTCGGCAGGACCAAGGCATTCGAGAAACCGGCGCGCGTAGTATTCGGGCCACGGTCTGTCGGATTCGGTGGCGCGGTGTTCATCGTCCGCCCCGATCAGACAGAACACCAGGCGACTCCGGGTCAGCGGGGCTGCCAAGAATGGCGTCAAGCGATCCTGAAGATACTCCGCGTACCAGAGCGGCCACTCGGGGTCGTCGCCGTCGGTTCGCAGGAATGCCTGGTGGTGGGCTTCACCGGTTTGCTTGAAAAGTGCGGCGAGCCGCTCGACTTTGACCTCATCGCTCATCGTTCTTGCCTTTCGCGGAATCGAGTATCGTCCCCTGCGGCAGCTTGGCAATGCCCTTCTAAGCGCGTATCGACTAAACCATGACGAAGACGTGCTCCCCCTTAATCTTCTTCCTCGCCGCGAGCGCATTCTTGCTCCCTAGGGCTGTCTCCGCTCCGCAGGCCAGCGCCGCAGGCCCCATCATCATCCGTTTCGCCTCGCTCGCGCCCGCCGGCTCCGGTTTCATGAAGATCTCGAAGGCTTGGAATCGAACCGTCAAAAAGGAGACCAACAATCGCGTTGAGCTCCGCTTCTACTCCGGAGGCAGTCAGGGTGACGAGCGTGACTTCGTCCGAAAGATGCGCGCCGGACAAATGGATGGCGCCGGAATTTCGACGACCGGGCTCGGGATGGTTGCGCGTCCTGTCTTGGTCCTGACGGCGCCAGGTTTGCTCACCGAATACGAGCAGCTCACACGGGCTCGGACCGAGCTCAACGACCGTTTCACCAAGATGTTCAAGGACGCAGGGTTCGTGCTCCTGAACTGGGGCGAAGCCGGCAAGAACCGGCTCTTTTCGGCGAACGCATTCGTCAGACCGGACGATCTCAAAAGCTTCCGACCGTGGGCCTGGAAAGACGATCCCGTTTTTGCAGAATTCATCAGCGTGATCGGCGCCAACCCGGTCCGGATGGGTCTGCCCGAAGTCTACGGCGGATTGCAGACGCGAATGGTCGACACGGTTCCCGCATCCGCTCTCGCTGCGGTCGCGCTCCAATGGTACACGCGCCTCAAGTACATGGCGAAGGACAATTTCAACATCATGGTTGGCGGCGGAATCGTCACGCAGGAGAAATTCGACGAGCTTTCGGAGAACGATCAGAAAGTTCTTCTCTCCACGAGCGTCCGCGCCTCCAAGGCGAACGATGCGTTGGTACGGCGTGACGACGCACGGGCCTACGCATCCCTCGTCACCCGCGGCATGATCGAAGTCGACACTTCACCGCACAAGGCGGAGTGGGACGCCGTCGCAAAGAAAGCCCGCGAGAACCTCGCGGGCCGCGTCTACAGCAAGAGCTTGCTCGACGCGGTCGAGAAGGTCGTTGCGGCCAGCCCTCAGACGCAAAAGTGATCCGCATGGCGCTGCCATGAGATATAAGGTCAACCAAACTGGCGCTATCGATGACCGAACCTGGACAAAGCTTTCCGCTAGGCGCGACGCCACGACACGGCGGCGTGAATTTCAGCATCTATTCCAAGCACTGTGATGCACTGGAGCTTCTTCTCTTCGACGGTCCTGACGACCCGCAGCCGTCACGGGTGATCCGGCTCGATCCGTCGCAAAACCATCGAACATTTCACTACTGGCATGCCTTCGTGTCGGGCATCGGGCCAGGCCAACTGTATGCCTATCGCGCGGAGGGCCGATACGCACCGAAGGAAGGCCTCCGCTACGACCGCGAGAAGGTGCTGCTCGATCCGTATGGCCGAGCCGTCGCGGTTCCAAGACGGTACGATCGCGAAGCGGCCCGCCGGCCGGGCGACACGGCTGCGACTGCGATGAAAAGCGTGGTGGCGGACCTCAGCGCATACGACTGGGAGGGGGACATTGCCCCAGCGCACGCCTTTTCGAACACCGTCATCTACGAGATGCATGTCCGTGGCTTCACCCGGCATCCGAGCTCGGGGGTTTCCTCCGAGAAGCGGGGGACCTGTTCGGGTCTCATCGAGAAGATCCCGTACCTGACCGACCTCGGCGTCACCGCAGTCGAGCTCTTGCCCGTGTTTCTTTTCGACCCGCAGGAGGCGCCACCCGGCCTCAGCAACTATTGGGGTTACAACCCAGTCTCATTTTTCGCGCCGCACTTTGGCTATGCCTCCTGCGGCGAGCCACTCGACGTGTTGGATGAGTTCCGGGACATGGTCAAAGCGCTCCACCGCGCCAACATCGAGGTCATTCTCGACGTAGTCTACAACCACACCGCCGAAGCCGGAGCAGACGGCGCGACCCTTTCATTCAAGGGCCTGGACAACAACACCTATTACAGCCTCGAACCAAGAAACCGATCACGCTACGCGAACTTCAGCGGCACGGGCAATACGCTCAACGCCAATCACGCAGTAGTGCGGCGCCTCATTCTCGACAGTTTGCGCCATTGGGTGACGGAGATGCACGTGGATGGCTTCCGTTTCGACCTCGCGTCCATCTTGTCGCGCGACACCGAAGGTCAGGTGGTGGCGAACCCACCGGTGCTCTGGGACATCGAAACCGATCCAGCGCTAAGCGGCACCAAGCTCATCGCCGAGGCATGGGATGCCTCGGGCCTCTATCAGGTCGGTAGTTTCTTTGGCGACCACTGGAAGGAATGGAACGGCAGGTTCCGCGACGACGTCCGCGGGTTCTTCCGGGGCGACGAGGGGCACGTCGAGAAGCTTGCAGCACGATTTCTGGCGAGCCCCGATATCTACGGGGGCCAGGGGCGCGAAGCCGAGCAGAGCATCAACTTCGTGACCTGCCACGACGGATTCACCCTCAACGACCTCGTCTCTTACGACAAGAAGCACAATTGGGAGAACCAGGAAGAGAACCGAGATGGCTCCGACTACAACCTGAGCTGGAACTGCGGCGTCGAAGGACCGACCGACGATCCGGCGATCGAGCAACTCCGCAACCAGCAGATCAAGAACTTCTTCACCACGAATCTTCTTTCGCTAGGTGTCCCCATGTTGGTGATGGGCGATGAAGCGCGCCGAACACAGCTCGGCAACAACAACCCTTACTGTCACGACAGCGAGCTCACCTGGTTTGACTGGGGCCTTCTCGAGAAACACGCTGGTCTTCATCGTTTTGTGAAAGAGCTGATCCACCTTCGACTGAGCGTAGCCTTCGAAGTGCCGGGCTTGAGTTTGTCGTCCCTGCTCCGTGCGGTTCCGGTGCACTGGCACGGCGTGAAGCTCAACGAACCCGACCTCGCGCCGCACTCGCGAAGCCTGGCCTTTTCCGTCGAAGTTTTTCAGTACGGCTGGCACTTCATGTTCAACGCGTACTCAGAACCTTTGACGTTTGAGCTTCCGTTTCTTCGCGAACGTGAGCCCCGCCGGTGGCGACGTTTGATCGACACCCATCGGGAGTCTCCTCATGACTTCATCCATCCGGATGACGCGGAGGTCGTGGTCGGAAGCAGTCACATCGTGCAACCGTACTCGACGGTCGTCCTGGTCGCAGAACGCGTTCCGAGGTGACGGTGGACCTTCCGAGGCGCAGCGGAATTCTCTTGCATATCACCTCGCTTCCGGGTGGCGCGTACACCGGCGATCTCGGGCCGTCCGCGCACGGGTTCGCGGACTTCTTGGCGGAAGCCGGCCAGGGCTGGTGGCAGACGCTCCCGCTCAACCCGATCGGTGACTCCGAATCGCCCTACTCCAGCATCTCGGCGTTCGCCTGCGAGCCGCTGATGATTTCACCGGAAGCGCTGGTAGAGGACGGCCTGCTCAACGAACGGAGTCTCCGCAGTCTACCCAATGGCTCAAAGACGGCGAAGGCCGATTTCGTCGAATCCAAGCGCGTTCGCTCAAAGCTGCGGATGGAGGCCTATCGAACATTCCTCGATCGAGGGTCACAGGACATGCGGCTGTCCTTCGGGGAATTCCGAGAGCGGGAGCGCGGCTGGCTCGACGACTACTGCCTCTTCACCACGCTTCGATCCCGCTGCGGGACCGCCGATTGGACGACCTGGCCGGAAGACCTCGCTCGGCGACAACCTTCGGTCCTCTCCGCGGTGAGTGAAGAGTTTGCGGGTGAGATCGACTATTACGCGTTTGAGCAGTTTCTCTTCGACCGACAGTGGCAGGCGCTTCGAAGGCATTGCAAGAACCGGCACGTGGGGATCTTCGGCGACGTGCCGATGTTCGTCTCCCATCAAAGCGCGGACGTCTGGGCGCACCCTGAGGCGTTTCTCCTCGACGAGAGGGGGCGCCCGAGTTTCGTTGCGGGCGCTCCCCCTGACGCATTTGCCGCAGACGGCCAGCGGTGGGGAAACGCTTTGTACGACTGGGAGCATCACGAGCGCACCGGCTTTGCATGGTGGAAATCCCGGCTGGAGCGTCAGCTCGAGCTATTCGACCTTCTTCGGCTCGACCACTTCATCGGCTTCACACGATACTGGCGCATTCCCAGTGACTCCCAGACGGCCATGGATGGGCAGTGGATTGACGCTCCCGGGCACGCGTTCTTCGATCAGCTCACACGAGAGCACGGCGAGCTCCCGTTCATCGCGGAAGACCTCGGAGCAGTCAGCCAGGAGGTGTGGGACCTGCGCGACCACTACGGCCTCCCAGGAATGAAAGTGCTGCAGTTCGCCTTTGGGGGCGACCCCGAAAACCGGGTGCATCACCCAGACGAGTACCCCCGCAAGAGCGTGGCATTCACGGGGACCCACGACAGCAACACGATGCTTGGCTGGTATCGGGACCTCGAACGCCGGGCACAATCGAATGACGCGAACGCCGAGGTGGACCTTCAGCGCGTCCAGAGCTACTTCGGCACGAGCCGCGACGTCGACGTCGTTGACGCGGCGGTTCGGACACTGCTTGCCTCTCCTGCTGACACCGTGATCGTCCCGCTACAAGACCTGCTTCACCTCGACGAACGGCACCGAATGAATCGTCCTGGAACCACGAACGGCAACTGGACGTGGAGGCTCGAGCAAGGTCAGCTCAGTCACGGCCTGGCCATGCGGCTGCGAGCGCTAGCAGAGGCAACCGGCCGGCTTTAGCCGTTTGAAGTCGCCCTGCGAGGACCCCCTTGCCATCCTTTGGGCGAGAGCCGACACTCGTAGGCCCCCAACTTGCTGGGCCGATTTCTGGAGGATCCGCAAATGAACGCGAAGGGCTCGCCGTCGAAAAA
>CAMYJN010000087.1 GCA_947258625.1 uncultured Polyangiaceae bacterium
CCAAGGCCTTCTTTTGCGGGAATAACTCAGCGGTAGAGTGCAACCTTGCCAAGGTTGAAGTCGTGAGTTCGAATCTCATTTCCCGCTCCAAAATTGGCTAATCGTTACGAGTATTTTCACGATGGCCAGAGCTCGGAGGGTCGTTAGTGGTCCCCCAACGCAGGCAAGATGTGCTGGTCGAGCATGCCCGCGTACTTGTCCCGCGTTGAGGGCTTAAGAGTGGGAATCTTCCCACGCATCCACGAGCTCGCGTATTCGCCAAGGCGAAGCCGCTCTCGCACGGTCGTGCCGCTCGTAAGCAACTCGGCGCGAAGCAACTCCCTTTGGGAGCTCGCTTCGGAGATGCTTGCGGCGGCGATCACTTTCTTCTGATTCTTCTTCTTGCCCGTCTTCGGATCGATCCAGGTCACTCGCACTTGATAGCGACCCGCCGACAGGCGTTGAATTCCCGGATACCGAGATTTGCTCATTGGCTCCTCCCGTCCCGGACGTTGCGTACCGATGCGCAGCATACCGCCGACACCCGTCGACGAGCCAGCGGTCGAGCGTAGTGCGTCGAAACATCAGCGTTCGCCGGGGACCGCGACCGTCGGGCGTCAAGACCCCGCGGTTGACGAGAGAGTGGACGCCGGACGGTGTCAGCCCGAGGAACGCTGCGGCCTTGCGACAGTCCAGCCATGCGTCGTGTTCCCATGGCGTTGTCATCGCTGCTTGTAGTTCGAGAAGTCTGTTGTGCTCACATAGGGGTTGTCGGTTTTGAGAGGCAAAAGTATTCCAAGATCGCGTCGATTTCTGACGGAGGGTCCTCGTCGGAATGCAGGTTTATCCAGAGACTTCCAGGAGAAACCAAGACAAACCCGAATCGCACAAGGAAATGCAGCGAAGAACACGGAAATCCAGAGTTGTCCAAGAACATCGAAGAAAATCTAGAAGTTTCCAGAACAAAAAAAGTTGCGCCGGGAACATCCAGGAACTCGCAGGGAACTACAGAATCGAAAAGGAAGAAACAGGAACATACAGAGCGCACGGCTGCGGCAAGGCATAGTTTTGGCAGACAGCAAAACTGCACGCGCCACCGTCCCTTGCTGATCGCGTGTTCGGTCGCGCACGTTGCGCGCTCAACGCCTGCGGCTTATTCACGCCAACGACTCGAGCCGACCGATCTGTATCAGCGTCGCATGGCTCAATCTCTCCTCGATGGCAGTCCTTGGTACTGGTAACGTGCGCCGTGAGAAGACACCGTGACTACGCCCATCGTCTACCATGTCGGCGGATTTCCGCCGCCCGCCCTCGATTGGGAGAAACTCATCCCACACTTGGGACCGGCATCTGCGGCCGTGGCGCGGTACGACGGAATGCTCGCCGCCGTTCCGAACCCTAGGGTCTTGCTCAGTCCAATGACCACGCAGGAAGCCGTGCTCTCATCCAAGATAGAAGGGACGCAGGCCACGATGGGCGAGGTGCTGGAGTTCGAGGCCGACGAGTCCGGAACAGTCGCCTCGAGTGCACGACGCGAGGATTTCCGAGAGATCCTTAACTACCGGCGTGCGATGGCTGTCGCCGAGGAAATGCTCGCCGATCTGCCGCTCTCGTTGCGTCTGGTAAGAGCTGTTCATGCAGAGCTGATGCGCGGCGTTCGTGGGGCTGACAAGGCACCGGGCGAGTTCCGTCGCATATCCAATTGGATCGGCGCTCCCGGCTGCCCGATCGAAGAAGCACGATTCGTTCCGATTGATGCCGGTGCCCTGACGGACGCGATGACGGTATGGGAAGCCTATCTACACGGTGACGAGGCCGACCGGCTCGTTCAGCTTGCGATTCTGCACGCGGAGTTCGAAGCGCTGCATCCGTTTCTCGACGGCAATGGTCGGCTCGGGCGGATTCTCATTCCGCTGTTCCTCTGGCAGCGCGGTCTGATCCGGCGTCCTATGTTCTACATGAGCGCCTACCTCGAGAAGAATCGAGAGGCTTACTACGAGGGGCTGGCGTCTGTTTCCAGCACCGGGGATTGGACGGAGTGGTGTCGATTCTTCCTCACCGGAGTTCGGGAGCAGGCCGAGGCCAACCTGGAGAAGGCGCAGACAATCCTGGCACTCTACGAAGAGCTCAAGCCACGGGTGGCCGAGCTAACGCGCTCGCAGTACGCGATCCACGCCCTGGACTGGATCTTCCAGCGGCCCATCTTCACCAGAGCCGACTTCGTCGCAGGGGCCGGGGTCCCCGAATCCACAGCGAAGCGACTCGTAGCGCAGCTCAGAGATGCCGGAATTCTTGAGGAAATCAGACACGGAACCGGTCGACGTCCTGCGCTGCTCGCATTCGGGAGGCTTTTCAATATCGCCGAAGGCAAGGAGTTCTTCTGAGGCTCACGCATTGGCCTCCAAAGCCTTTGTGGCTCATATTTCCCATTTGGTGAACCACAAAGCGCGGCGCGGTGTATCTGCGAGCCACAAACAAACTATCACACATTTCCATACACACCCTCCAAGCCAATCGCACGTGCCGTCCGCCTCGACGGTTGCAGACCAGAGACCTTTCCGCGTTGGATATCTTGGAAACGAATAAGGCTCACGCCGCAATGGTTGGAGAGCGAAATCTGCCGTCATCGCTGCGAGAACGCAGGTGTTGTTTCGCGAGAGCCCGAAGGTACTTTTCCACGCTCTTGCGGGGAGCCCGCTTGAAGGAGGCTGCCTCGGTGCCTGGTATGTCTTCGCCGCTGTCGCCCTTGTCGTCCCGGCCCTTCCCAGGGTGAAGGAGTGGGCCTATGCCGGGGTCGTCTTCGCCATGACGGGCGCCTTCGCCGCGCATCTCTTCGCCGGAGACGCGATCGCAGACTGGGCGCCGTCCCTCGTATTGACGTCGCTTGCCGTCGCCTCCTACGTGCTCCGCCCTGCTAGCCGTCGCCTGGGTGGGGGATCGGAAGTTTGACCGGGGTGGCTGTGGTGCCCGGCTGGGCCGCGCTCTTTCCTGGGCGGCCTCGGAAGGGTCTCGGTAAGCGCCGTCCGAGGTCTGCTGCGCCCGGGACGCGTCTCCAAGCGTAATACCGGGCCGGCGACAGGCGCACCAGGCGTAGCGCGGACCCCAGGCCGAGGGCGTCTTTGCAGAGGTCGACCGCACGCAAGAGTACTGGACCAAGGCGACTGGTAACGCGGCTGCGTCGCTCCAAGAGACAATGCCCTGCAACACACCGAGGGCTTAGAAACATGTGAACACCTGGGTGAAAACTTCCCAGGCTTATCGAGGCGTCACGACCGCGCGTGACAAGTCGCTAACGCACTGAAGCTATAAGAAACATGCAAACCCAAAGACCCCACAGCTCTCTTGCCAAGGTTGAAGTCGTGAGTTCGAATCTCATTTCCCGCTCCAAATGGCCCGTTTTCGCGGGGCCTTTTTCAATTAGTCGAGAGGTGAGGTGACCGCGCGAATTGCCGACACGCTGGCGACGAACGCCGCGCAACCTATTCCTACGCGGACCCATTGCCACCGGCCCCAGGTTGCGAGCGCCTCGGCCAGAGAATTCTCCTCGATGGTTCGGCTCAAGAAGCGCGCGTTCGCGTCTTTGAAGTACACGAAGAACATCGCGATGACGACAATCGAGAGAATGGCCGCGACCCCCCAGAGACGGGCGCCCGGTCGTGACTGCAACGAGTAGGTCAACGCGCAGACGAGTGCGACGACCGCGCTGGCAATCTCGAGCGGGCTGTAGAAATCGACGAGCAGCGATGCGTTTGCCGAGTACCAGTCGAAGAAGTCGGCCGGCGCGAGCGATCGCCAATAGGGCACCAAGATGGCGGCTTCCGCCAGCATCGCGCCGGCTGTCACACCAAGCAGCACGACAGCGAGCACGGAAACCGATGAAGTCAGCAGTCTACTCACGTCGGCACAGTACCATGCGGCGACTCATCGCAAACCCGGCTAGCGATCGAATCCGAACGCGTGGGTGCCAAACTCGCCACCCAGCTGCATCTGCTCGGTGGCTTGCTGCAGCTCGTCGGGGACGTCTCCGAAGAAGAAGAATGGTCCAGGGACTGCGATGGCAAGCAACTGTGGGAAGTGACCGGCCGCGGTGGTGCTCAAGTGCAATCCCATCGCGGCGGCGTCTTTGAACTCGTCGCGGACGTAGAGGGCGTTGTCCTTCTCTGAGACGTAGCAGTGTACCGCCTGGGCATCGGGCTCGTTTTGGTTCATCGCCTCGGTGACGTCCGCGTAGATCGACTTGAGCTCATCCAACTTTCCGGGCTTCGCGGTCCACTTGTAGACGACTGTGATGTGGGTGCTTGTCATTTTGATTCCTCTTTTCGCTGGGGATCTCCGTCCCTTTTCTGGAATGCTAGAAGAAAAGGTTTAGAAAATCAACTTGAAAGTAGAGATTTTTTACCCCATAGTCCGACTATGGCTCCCACGACGGCCCGTCACCGCAAGTGCTATGGGCAACTTTGTCCGATGGCGACGGCGCTCGATGTCATCGGCGATCGCTGGACGATTCTGATCCTCCGAGAGCTCCTCGGCGGCGCCGCGCGCTTCAACGAGCTGCAAGAGGGATTGCCCGGCATCGCGAAAAACCTGCTGGCCGACCGGCTCCGTCGGCTCGAGAGTGACGGGATCGTCCGACGAGTCCGCTCCCACAACGCGGTGCACTACGCGCTCACTGAACGAGGCGCGGCGGCGCGCACTGCGGTGGAGGAGCTCGGCTTCTGGGGTGCGACGCTCGAGCCCGTCGAGCCCCCGCAGCACCCGCGCAGCATTCGGGCAATCGCGATGGCGCTACAGGCGGTGCTTGCGCGAGCGGGGGATGCTCTGCCCCACGTGCGCCATGTCATCGAGTTGGAGATCGATGGCGAGCATCTCCAGATCGTCCTCGACGCGCGCCCGTCCGCAAGCGCGGGGCCGAGCACCGATGCGGACGCGCGCATTCGTGTGCCTCGGGCGACCATGTCCGACTTCCTGCTCGGACGGTCATTCGACAAGAAGCGCTTTGTTCACATCTCGGGCAACAGGGCCGCGCGGACCGCTTTGATCCGGGCGCTCGGCACCATGGCGACTACATAGTGAGGATGGGTGCTCCGCGCGCCTCACGCACCTTTCGCATGGCGAGCTTGATGGTGCGACGCGGGGCCGTTTTCGTTACCGCCCAGGCCTAATTCGGCCGAGCTCCTTATCGCCAGGTGTCGACGGTGGCGTTCATGGCGTCGATGACTCGGCCGATCTCGTTTTCGTCGGCGCCGCCCCGGACGGTGAGGTTGAGACCCAGCATGAAGGTCATGAACAGATCGGTTCGTTGGTCGGTAACGCGCTGGTCGGCGATTCCATCGGGCTCTGCTTGACGGATGAGCGCTCGCAGTCGTTCGCGCAGCGCTTTGCGAAACTCGACTCCGAAGCCTTCGAAGCCAGGGGCGGACCCGCACAGCTCGCTCGACGTGTTGACGAGGAGACAGCCATATTGGCTGCTGTCCGAGACGAGGTCGCTTCGTAGGAGCTCGAGGAAGGCGTGGATCCCGTCGACCCCCGGCCCGGCGCGGTCGACGAGTGCGGACATCATGTCCATGCGGCCCGCGAAGTAGCGGCGGAGAATCTTGGCGAACAGCTCCTCCTTGGTGCCGAACGTGCTGTAGAGGCTCGACTTGTGGACGCCGCTGGCTTCGACGAGATCGGCCATCGAGGTCTGGGAGTAGCCCTTTCGCCAGAAAAGCTCGGTCAACTCATCTAAAACGGCGTCTTCATCGAAGAGCCGTGGCCGGCCTCGGGACCGCGTATTCGTGCCGCTCATGCCCATACCTTAGAGACATTACACAATATCGGAACCCTCGGTAGCAAAATGGCTTGACATTTTACTACCGATCGTTAGTTAATGGTGGAAAGCCCCAGCACGAGGGAAATACTCAGCCTGGGAGCTTCAGGAGATTAGCCGTGGACAACACCCCCCAAACCCGTCGACGTACTAGGCTGCAAATCGCTCTGGCCGGGGCCTTGTTCTCGGCCTCGACCCTCGGCCTGATGCCAAGCCACGCCGCAGCCGTGGAAGCGCACGTCGAAAACGCGGGGATATTCACCGCACAGATTCAGGTAGAAGGCTCGAATATCGCGACAGGCCAGGCGGTCATCGTGGTCGACAAGCCGATCGAGGAGGTGCTTCCGATCTTGCTCGACTACGCCAACTACGTGCGGTTCATGCCCAACTTCACCAAGTCCAAGGTGCTCGCACAGCGCGGGAGCCGAGCCATGGTCTACATGGAAGTCAGCGTCGCCAAGGGGATGTACACCCTTTACGGGCAGCTCAACCTCGCCGAGCGTCCCCAGGACGGGGTCTCGCGAGTAATCGAGGGCAGCCTGATGGACGGAAACATCGATGCCTTCGATGCGAGCTTCAAGCTCACCCCGACCGATGACGGCGCAGGCACGGAGATCGACTTTCGGATCTATGTGGACCCCGACCTTCCACTGCCGTCTTCCGTATTCAGTCGAGAGAACGAGCGAGCTGCGGGCCGAACGGTTCGAGCTTTGCGCGCGCGGGTTGCCGAAGCGCCAGGTGGTTCGACCTGAGCCCCGCTCCCGCAGCATCCATATTCGAGCACTCAATCGAGAACAGCGTTCCGCTCACCGGTTCACCATCAAAGAAGGACAAGAATCATGTCACGTTTCGCCAACAAAGTTGCGCTTATCACCGGTGGAGGAACCGGTATCGGTCGAGCGGTAGCCAAAGCCCTGGTCGCCGAAGGAGCCAAGGTGGTCGTCACCGGCCGTCGGGAAGAGCCTCTCAAGCAACTCGCCGCCGAACACACGGACGCGGTGCGCTACATCACTGCAGACGTCACCGAGAAAGGCGCTCCGGCGAACGCGGTCCGTTTCGTCATCGAGCAGTTCGACCGCCTGGACGTCCTGGTCAACAACGCCGGCCTCGGCACTCTGGCGCCCCTGGTCGAGCTCGACGACGAGGCGCTCGAACAGACGCTCGCGGTGAATGTACGAGGCCTGTTGGTCACGACGCGCGAGGCGATTCCCCATCTGTCCAAGAGCGGCGGCGCCGTCGTCAACATCTCATCGACCCTCGCCCAGGCGTCGATGCCTGGTGCGGCGGCGTACTCGGGTGCGAAGGCAGCGGTCGAGCGCACTACCACGGCCTTGGCCGTGGAGCTCGGACCGCAAGGTATTCGCCTCAACTCGGTCGCCCCGGGCCTCACGGAAACAGACATGAGCGCCGGCATCCCGCAAGAAATGCTCGACGGTATGATCGCTCAAACCCCTCTGGGCCGCCTCGGCCGGCCCGAGGATATCGCCAGAGCGGTGACGTTCTTGGCAAGCGACGATGCCTCGTGGATCACCGGCCAGGTGCTGCAGAGCAGCGGCGGCCTGATGCTCTAGGGGTTGCACCCTCCACCAAGCCGAGATCTTCCACCCAACCTTCCACTTTCCAGGGGACACCCCGGGGCGGCACGCAACGCCACGGGACATGATGTGGTTGATGTTGCTGAATTTCCCGAATGGTGTTCTCGGCTAGGCGAATATTGCCAAGGTTGAAGTCGTGAGTTCGAATCTCATTTCCCGCTCCAAAAGCCGGCTCCAAATGGCGATGACGGCTCCGTTTTGCGGGGCCGTTTTTCGTTGGGGTTACGGTGCTTCTGGTCACCTGGGTCGTCCCTTCCTCAACGTGTCTCGCCCGTACCTGGTCTCGTTGCTCGAGAAGTGCGAGATCCCCCTTCACCAGGTGGGCACTCACCGAAGGATCTATCTCTCCGAGCTGACGAGCTACAAGCAGCGACGAGACGAAGCCAGTCGTGCGGCTGCTAGAGAGCTTACGCAAATGGCCCAGGAAGACGAACTAGGACACGAGTAACTTGTGGCGTAAACCGTTGTCGTCGATGCAAACGTCCTCTACGACGG
>CAMYJN010000088.1 GCA_947258625.1 uncultured Polyangiaceae bacterium
ACGCAGGCTCAAATCGTTGAACGATGCGAGCTGCCCGTCGGCATCGACCACACGAAGGGTCGCGCCGTCGAGAGCGTAGGTCCTTCCCTTGCCTTTGCTGCTGCTTGGTGCTGAAGGTGGTTTGGGACGAGGGCTGCTTTTCTTGAGCTCCGCGATCGAGTCCGGGAACCCTTCATGACTGAGGTCTAGAATCACTTCGAGGCCCCGCGCAGACAGAGCGCGAACGGATCTCGCACCCTTGAAGACGGCGCCGAAGAGACTCATCCGCGCCTCGATACGCTCGATGCGAGCGACGAGGCCGCCGTGGCGACCGCGCAGCTCGACACCCCGGAGCTCGACGCCGCCGAACGACAAACGCGCTTCTTCGATCTGCGCATCGACGCCGAGGCGCCGCTCGATCAGGTCCGCGGCACGGGCAGAAACCTGGGGCATCCCCCAGCTCCAAAGGCCAAGCACGAGGGCGAACGTGACGAAGGCCGCGACCACCCATACGCGTCGCTCGCTGAGGAACCGCAGCATCGAAATGGGATTATGCCGCGTCTAAAACGCGAAGCCTAATAAAGCTTTCGGCTGTCGATTTGGATTGTGACGGGCCCATCGACCGTGGATTGAACGAGCATCATGGCGCGAAACGTGCCCGTTTCGACCGGCACCCCCTTGTCACGCAGACGCCGAACCAACTCCAAGTAGAGACGCTCGGCGTCTCCGGGGTCTGCTGCGCCATCGAACGAAGGGCGCTTGCCTCGCCTAACATCGCCAAAGAGCGTGAACTGGGAAACCACCAGCACGGCGCCTCCGACGTCGGCGACGGACAGCGACATGCGTCCATCGTCGTTGGGGAATACACGAAGACCGGAAACCTTCTCGGCGATGTACTGCACGTCCTTGAGCTCGTCGCCCTGCGCAGCGCCGAGATACACCAGCAGGCCTCGACCGATGCCTCCAACCCGCTCCCCGCCGACGGTGACACTGGCTTCGTTGACCCGCTGAACGACGGCACGCATGCGGCTTGCCTAGCACAGGGCGAATCCTCTTGCCCGAAGCAGACGATGCTCAATACTGGGCAGCAATGAAACCGGTTGTGGGTCTTACGGGGGGAATCGCGTGCGGGAAGTCGACCGTTGCGAGCATGTTCGCTGACCTGGGTGTTTCGGTGATCGACGCCGACGACCTGGCGCGCGAAGTGGTCGAGCCGGGGACACCGGGTTTGCAAATGATCGTGGACGAGTTCGGCAAAGGGGTGCTCGACGAAGCCGGCGGCCTGGATCGCAAGAAGGTCGCTGAGATGGTCTTCGGGGACGAGGAAGCTCGCGAAACGCTCAACGCGATCATGCATCCCCTGATCGGCGCAGCGGGCGCCAAGCACATCAAGGCACAGCAAGACAGCCCCGCGCCGTACTTGCTCTACGAGGCCGCGCTCCTGGTAGAAACGCGCGCTTACGAGGCGTTTTCCGCGCTCATCGTGGTCAGCGCCGAAGAATCACTCCAGCGGCTGCGGCTGATCGCGCGGGACGGGTATACGGCCCCCGAGGCCAATGCTCGAATCGACTCTCAGCTATCGCTCGAGCGGAAAGTCGCCGTGGCGGACTATGTTGTCACGAACAATGGCGACCTCGAATCGACGCGAAAGCAGGTGGCCGCGATTCACGAGAAGCTCGTTGCGAGGTTTACGTCAAAGGAGTGGGCCTAATGGGCAGGCTGGTGCGCTCGGTTTTCGTCACTGGCTTTCCAGGACGGCAACCTGCCGTACACCTCGTGCGAGAGCTCGCGAATCGTGGCGACCGCTCGGTGTATTGCCTCGTGACCGAAGGCCGGCAGGAGCGCGCAATGGAATTGCTCGACGCGTTTCCCGAATCTGCACGAGAGCGTGTTTCGATTTGGCTCGGTGATCCGCGATCGATGGACCTCGGATTGAGCGGCGAAGAGTTCGCAGGGCTCGCCCAAAGTGTCGAAGTCATTCACCACTGCGCGTCGATCACCGATCCGGCGGCAACCAGGGAAGAGGCAGCCGGCAACGTGCGCGCTGCCGCGGAGATCCTCGAGCTCGCCGAGGCGGCTCCGCGATTGAAACGTCTCGTTTGTTGGTCGAGCGCCACGGTGTCGGGCAATCGCGAAGGCTTCGTCATGGAGACCGAGCTGGACGACACGATGGGCCTTCGAAATCCCGTCGAGAAGTCCTTGTACGACATGGAGCGGATGCTTCGCGAGTCGGCCGAGGAGCTGCCGATCGTCATTTTGCGGCCCGCGGTCATGGTTGGTGATTCACTCACCGGCGAGCTCGAAGACCTCAACGGCCTGTATCTCCTGATCCGGTTCTTGCTGAGCGCGCCCGACGATTATCGCATCCCGACGCCGAGCCGGACGGGGGTGCGAATTAGCGCCGTGCCTGTCGACTACGCGGTCCGCGCCGGATTGCGCATCGCCGACGACGAGCAGTCCGTCGGGCGCACGTTCCACATCGTCGACCCGAAGCCAGTCACCGTGCAGCACGCCTTGCGCCTCTTCGCCGAAGCGACCGGCCGCCCCAGTCCACGCGAGCACGACCCGCTCAACCTCGCAACCGCCCTGATGCGAGCGCCAGGTCTGCAGCGATTCCAAAATACGACCCGCGCGTTTCTCGACCACTTGAAGACGGACGTGATCTACGACGACCGGAACGCGCGCGAGCTTCTCGCAGGCACGGGAATCCAATGCCCGGAGCTAGAGAGCTACGTCGACGCCATGGTAGCGAGGGCGCAGCGGGACTAACCAATGAACGCCGACGTACCGGGGCGCGGCGGAACGCGTCACGGGGTTCCGCCGAACGGCTCGGCTTGCAATTGTGGTCGGATGCACTTGTGGCCGTTGACCACGCAAGCCTCGCCTCGACGCGCGCGCCAATCGGGGCGGGTTGCTGTCTTGCCGATTGTCACTTGCGACGTCGACTCCACCCCATGACGCGTTCCGCCGCGCCCCGGTACGTCGACGTCCATGAGTCACTGTCGCTGATCTCGCTAAGAGCCGGCCAGGGTCATGGAGGAGACTCTGAATGTTGGGGAGGCGACGGCGGTGCGGTGATCGAGGTCGTTGGCGACAGCGTCGATTCGTTGCAGGAGCTGATCGAGGTTGAGCGAAATGGTGATTTCGGAGACGGGATGGCTCAGCGTGCCGTCTTCGATCAAGAACCCCGAGGCTCCTCTGCTGAAGTCGCCCGTCACTGCATTGAAGCCAAATCCCATCATGCCGGTGACGTACAAGCCATGTTTAGTGTCGGCGAGGAGCTTGTCGCGTGACTGACTGGTGGCTTTCAACATGAGGTTGCTGCTCGACGGCGAGACGCCGCCGGACGGGGAGCGAGCCGCGCTGGCGGTGCTCTTCAACCCCAGCTTACGGGCGCTATAGGTGTCCATCAGATAGCTCTTGAGAACGCCGGACTCGACGACGACGTTGCGGCGCGATAGCAATCCCTCTCCATCGAACGCGCGCGAGCCCGGCGCCCTCGGAAGCAGCGGGTCATCGACGATGTCCACCAGGTCACTCGCAACCCGGGTACCGACTCGATCGACCAGATAAGAGCTCTTGCGCCAGATCGAGCCGCCGAGAATACAGCCTGCGAAAAGACCCAAGATCGACCGCGCGGCATCTTTGTCGAAAACGACCGGGAGCTCTTGGGTGGGAAGTTTTTTCGCGCCGAGTTGGGCAATCGTGCGGCGGGCCGCTTCCTCCCCGACGGCCTGGCTTTCTTCGAGATCCGCATAGTGTCGGGCCGCGGTCCAGTGATAGCCGCTGCGCTTTTTCCCGCCTTCATCATCGGCGACCGGATTGACAACCATCGACGCATAGGTCCCGTAGTCACTTCCCATGAACCCGCTGCTGGTGACGAGCGCGCTGACGCCTCGTGCGCGGGTGAACGAAGCGCCCTCGCTGTTGCTGATGCGAGGATCGAAAGCAAACGCGGCGCGCTCGCCTTGCAGTGCACGCTCGAGGGCTTCGTCGGCGGAAATCTGGCTGACGCCCTCATCGAAGGTATCCAAGTCCTTCCACTCCGACGGCGAGGACAGGTCTGACGGATCGGGTGGACCTGCGAATGCGTCCGACTCGCTGAGCCGCGCCAACTCGAGGGCGTCTTCGATCAATGTGCGCTTACCCGCTTCGCTCAGGTCGCTCGTGTAGGTTGAAGCGACGCGCTTTCCGACCATCACACGCAGTCCGAGCGCGCGCGAGCCAGCCTCTTCCACGAGCTCGGGCTTGCCCTTGCGGACCTTCACGGAAAGATGAGATCCGCTGTGTACGCCGGACTCGGCAACATCGGCGCCCGCCGCGGTTGCGCGTTCCACGACCGACTGCCCGAGGTCGAGCAGGGCTCTCGCGTCGTCCTCGGCTTTGGTCATCCGCCCGCCATTTGCGTTCCGCCGACGGTCATACCGGCGATCTTGATGGTGGGGCAGCCCACGCCGACAGGAACAGACTGACCGTCCTTGCCACAGGTCCAAATTCCGTCGGACACCTCGAAGTCATGGCCCAGCATGACCACCTTGCGCATGGCATCAGGTCCATTGCCGATCAAGTTCACCCCTTTGAGCGGCGCGGTGACCCTGCCGTCTTCGATCAGGTAGCCCTCGGTCAGCGAGAACACGAAATCTCCGTTGGAGATGTCGACCTGACCGCCGCCAAATTTCTTGGCGTAAACGCCGCGGTTCACACTGCGAATGACATCCTCCGGCGCGTCCGTTCCGCCGATGAGCATCGTGTTGGTCATCCGCGGCATGGGATGGGAGCGGAAACTTTGCCGACGGCCATGCCCATCGGGACTCGTCCCAAAGAAGTCGGCGCTGTGGCGGTCCTGCATGTACCCATTCAGGACGCCGCCCTCGATGAGAACGGAGCGCGCGGGAAGCTGTCCCTCGTCGTCGACGTTGATCGAACCGCGCGAGCCGGGCAGCGACGCGTCATCGACGACAGTACAAAGCTCGCTTGCGACTTCCTCGCCCACGCGGTCAGAGTAGTTGCTCGTCTTTTTGCGATTGAAGTCGGCCTCGAGCCCGTGGCCAACGGCTTCGTGCAAGAGGATTCCGCTGTCCCCGGGACCTAGGACGACGTCCATCTCGCCGGCCGGAGCCTCTCGCGCGTCGAGCATGACCAACGCCTGCTGCACAGCCTGCTCGGCGTGCGCCTCGGGCGTCTTCTCGTCGAAATAATCGAGCCCCATCCGGCCGCCGCCACCGGAGGACCCCGACTGACGATTTCCGCCGTCCTCTGCGATGACGCGAACACCAAATCGGATCAGCGGCTGACGGTCTCGCGCCATGTGCCCGAGGCTGTTGGCGATCAGGATATCGCGGAGGCTTTCGGCAAACGAGGCATCGACTCGAATCACACGAGGGTCGGACGCACGAGCGGCCCGATCGGCTCGTTCGAGTAGGGCCTTCTTCGCCTCGCCTTCAACGTCGAGTGACTCGACCGGTACGGGATAGCGGCTGGGAATGTCACGCATCGACACCCCGAGGGGCGCAACGGGCTTGCCGCCGGCAGCGATCTGTGCCGCGGTCTCAGCCGCCTGCTTCATCGCATCGAACGAAAAATCCTCACAGTAGGCATACCCTGTTGCATCGCCCTTCATCACGCGAACTCCGAGGCCCATCGACACGGCGCGCCTAGCCGATTTCAGGATCTGCTCGTCGTAGATGTAGCTCCCGCTGACCGAGTACTCGAAAAACAAGTCGGCGTAGTCGCCGCCCTTGCCGAGGGCGACTTTCAACAGCCGATTGGCGATGTCCGCATCGATTGTGTGTGACCCTTGTTCGGCGAAGGGTGCATGGTAGCGAGCAATCATCGACTGCTGAGGACTCTAGAGCGGGCGCGCCGCGATGGCCACTTCTATCGCTCGAGGAAGGCAATTACGGTGTCGATGATGCGGCTCTGACGCGCTTCACCAAGGCCCGCAAAAATCGGAAGCGCTAGAACTTCGCGACTGGCGTGCTCCGAAACTGGGAGAGAGCCCTCGTTGTATCCAAGCGGTGCAAAACATTCCTGTCGATGAAGAGGCACGGGGTAGTAGATCGTCGTCGCGATCTTCTGCTCCTGAAGATGTGCGAGTAGCTCGTCCCGCCTCGAGCTCCGGATCACGTACTGGTTGTAGATGTGACCGTCGAATCGCTTCCGCGGAGTGCGCAAGAGGCTTTCGTCCAGACCCGAATCGGAAAACGCGGCGTCGTAGCGCGCGGCGTTCTGTTGACGTCCCACAGTCCAGCCGCGGAGCTCGGGAAGCTTCACGCGCAAGAGCGCGGCCTGCAAGGCATCGATTCGAAAGTTGCCGCCAACGACTGCGTGGTAGTACTTGGGCTTGCTTCCATGCGCGCGCATGACGCGAGCCTTTTCCGCTAGACCCGAATCCTGCGTGGTGACGAGTCCGGCGTCCCCAAAGCCGCCGAGATTCTTGGAAGGGAAGAACGAAAAACAACCGTACGCGCCTAGGCTGCCCACGGGTCCTAGCGGGCTCTGCGTACCGATGGCCTGCGCGGCATCTTCGATGATCGGCAGGTCGTGCTTTCGGGCCATCTCGACCAGCCCCTCCATGTCGCAGGCCTGACCATATAAATGGACCGGAAGAATTGCCCGCGTTCGCTCCGTGACGGCAGCTGCGGTCTGCTCGACGTCGATGTTGAAGGTGTCTGGTCGGATATCGACAAAAACCGGCGTCGCTCCGACGCGTGCGATGCAGCCGCCGGTGGCAAAGAAAGTGAATGGAGTGGTGATGACCTCGTCGCCCTTCCCGATTCCGAGGGCCATCAAAGCCACCATCAGGGCATCCGTTCCGCTCGAAACACCGATTGCATGCTCGACGCCGATATACTCGGCGACCTCCTGCTCGAAGGCGGTAACCTCCGGGCCAAGGATGTAGCGGCCCGATCGAATCACCTCGGCCGCCTTCTCGGTCAATCGATCGATCAGCGGCTCGTTCTGGCCACTAACGTCGAGCATTGGAATGGCTTCTTCACTCACGGCTTTTCAACCATCTACAGCCCTCAGCCGTCAGTTCGTATTGGTCGCCGCAGCGGGCGCAAACTCCATCGGCGGGCAGAATTTCACCACAGCGGCATGCCCAGGCAGTTTGGCGCGCTGGGTTGCCTACCACCACCGCGTGCGCAGGGACATCTTTGGTCACCACACTCCCAGCTCCGATGAGCGCGAAGTCGCCGAGCGAGTGCCCACATACAATCGTCGCGTTGGCGCCCACGGTGACGCCCTTACCCACCATCGTGGGCGCGAACTCGTCTTTGCGCTCGACGTGCGCCCGCGGCGTCAGGACGTTTGTAAATACGCAGCTCGGTCCGAGAAACACGTCATCTGCGAGTACGACGCCAGCATACACCGACACATTGTTCTGAATTTTGACGCCGTCGCCAATCTCGACGCCAGGTCCTACGAAGACGTTCTGCCCCAAGACGCAGTGTGCGCCAACGACCGAGCCGGCCGACACGTGTGCGAAATGCCAGACTCGCGTACCTTTGCCGAGTTGCGCGCCGTCGTCGACGATCGCCGTTGCATGAATGAACGGAGCGCTCATCAGCGTCCACCCGGGAGCTCTATGCGCGCGCCTCCCTGGGCTAGAGACGCTGAGCCACCCTCGAGCGCTCGAACGACGTGAAGACCCGAGACGCCGCGCTCCGACTGGAGGTAGGAGGAACCGGTGGCGCTGGCGGCTTTGGGGAAAAGTGCGTGCGTGGCCACGACGATGGCGGCCACCGCTGGGTCCTCCGGGATGACCGGAAGATCGGCGTCGGGAATGGCCGCGTAGTTGCGAACGTGGTTCTTGCCCCAACCGCCTGCCCCCACGACGGCGACCCCTGCTGCTTCTGATCGACTCACGCGACCCCCCGCTTCATCGGGTCA
>CAMYJN010000089.1 GCA_947258625.1 uncultured Polyangiaceae bacterium
CCGGCCGACGGTCACGGGCAAGCGCTATTGCAGCGGGTCTATCAAGCTACGAAGCATCCCGATCTCGCAGGCCGGGTCATCTTCATGGAGGGCTACGCCATCGATTCGGCACGCCGAATGCTGGCGGGGTGCGATGTCTGGTTGAATACGCCGACCCGGCCGCTCGAGGCGAGCGGGACTTCCGGCATGAAGGCCGCCATGAACGGCTGCCTGAACCTCAGCGTCGATGATGGCTGGTGGATCGAGGGCTACGAAGAGAACAACGGCTGGGTCATCGACCTGCCGGCCACATCGATTCAGGACCCGAGCGCCTACGACCGCGCCGTGACGATGGCGCTCCTCGAAGGCGAGATCCTGCCGATCTACCACGATCGAAACGCCGATGGGGTCCCGGTGGCCTGGGTCGACCGGATGAAGGCCAGTATGTCGAGCATCATTCCGCGGTTCTCCGCTCGTCGGATGGTCACCGACTATGCCGACAACTTCTACGAGCCTGCGATGCAAGATGCGGTCGCCCTGCGGGACTCGAATTACCGCCCGCTCTTCGCTTTGGCGGACCTGGCGGAAGCGATCCGAAGCCACTGGAGCGAGATCTCGATGGAGCGCGTCCGCTTCGGCGGTTTGAGCGGCGACGAGCTGATCGTCGGCACGTCGGTATCGGCCGAGCTCACGCTGCATCACCCGGGGCTGGACGCCAGAGAGTTGGTGGTCGAAGCGGTGGTCACCTACGGCAGCCGTCTACACGACCTCTCTTCGAGAATCGTAGTCCCATTCGAATCGGAAGACAGCGAAGAGCGGAGCACCTGGCGGGGCGCCTTCACCGTGAGGTCCAGCGGCGGCCACGAGCTGCGGTTTCGAGTCAGGCCAAAAGATCGAAGCCCACTCAGGCCAGCGGCTCTCGGCATGCACATTCAAAAGTGGCTGTGAAAACCCGAGGTCAGTGATCCGCGTTGGGGGCGGTCATTTCATCACCCTCGCAAAATCTAGCCCGCCAACAATCCCGGTCACCCCTCGATCGTTCTCGATCAAGATGCGGCGAACGTTCATCGCCAAGGCTTGCACCGCAGCTCGGCCGAGACCCATCGCGTCGGGGAGGATCAAGATGCAGACGTTCATCACGTTCTCGACCGCGGTAGTCGGAGCCAGTCTGCGCGCTTGCAGCGCGCACGCCTGATCGAAGATGCCGACCGGAAAGTCCCCTTCAACCACGACCAGACCATGCTTGTTGGATAGATCGAGGCGATCGACGGCCATGGCGATCGGATCGTCGGCCTTGATCTTGACCACGGAGCCCGAGGCAATCTCGGAAATCGGCGTCTTGATGCGCTTTTCGCCAACCGCTCGCATCAGGTCGCGTGTAGAGATAACGCCCACGGGCTTACCGGCGCTGGTGACGAAGATTCGGTGAACGTGCTTCTTCAGCATCATCTTGGCGACCTCTGCGACGGGTGCATCGCGTTGAACCTGAAGTGCGGGGGATTGCATGATCTCCTCGACCGGGCGATCAGGGACGCGAAAGGTCACGCCATGGCTGAACACCGCAGCGTGCAGGATGTCGGTCCGCGAGACCACGCCCTTGAGCTCACCGGCGTCGTTGACGACACCGAGAGCAGAGACGCCTTGCTCCGTGAACATCGCGTCGGCGGCAACCAGGCTTTCGCCAATGTGAATCGTCTCGACCGGGCTAGTCATGTATTCGGTCGCGGGCATTTCGAAGTTGGCCATCTCATCTACCTTATCGTGTCATGCGCTCTGCGAACGAGCGGCCGGTCAAATGACGATCACTTCGCCCAGATGCTGGATCAGCTCGGCCTCGTTGCTGGTGGCGAGGTCTTTGTGAATCGAGCCGATCACCAGCTGCGAGGTCGGTCCATCGAGCGAAGAACGCAGCAATCCCAGAAACCGCGGAGGCGCCACCAGAACCAGGCGGTCGAACTTATTCTGCACGCGAGCGTGTCGAAGCTTGTCGGCGAGCGCTCTCGAGAAGTCGGAGACCACCCTCTCGTGCGGACTCTCGCTTTGTCCCATCGAAGCGCGGCGCGGATCACCGCTGTTCTTGCGAAACGAGCGGCCGGGACGATCGGAGTCGATGTCCCGGTCGCGCGCCCGGCCTTCGGGGTGGTCGACTGATTCGACCAGAGCCAAGCCCTGGCCGATCCCATCGTTCGCGAACAGTCGTGCGCCAGCCTCGTGTGCCACCAAGATCCATGTCTTACCCATCTTCAGACCTCCGTAACCGCAAGTCAGGAAGCAGGCAACGAGGGGAGCGGCCGGAGCTCGATAATTTCCTTCGTGCCGTCCTCGGCAATCACCTCGATGCTCGAGAGCCTTCCGGCCTCTTCGCGAACGAAGATTTCCTTCGGCTTGGGCACCCGGTGAGAGATATTTGCTGCGTCGACCGCAAACACCTCGTCATTCGAGTCGTAGCTAATCCCGACCAACACGCTGCCCTCACTCTCGGGCTGCACGCCGATACTTTCGCCCATGATGGAGATGCCAACCCGCATCGTGGGGAGCTGCTTTGAAACCTCGTCGAAGTATCGCTGCCAGTCCGAACTCTCTAACTTTCGTGTCGTCATCGCTGCCTCCAGTACTGATGCTTCATGGGAAGCAAACCCCGTGCCCAGTCGAGGACCGTGCTTCAGCGGCTATTCGGTACGGGTGACGCAAACGATGCGCCAATTGAGGTCCTGGCGATAGAATTGCGTGCAGCGGAAGCCGAGCGTGTGGGCCGAAGCTTCTCGAAGGGTATACTGGCGGCCTCGCTGCTCAGGAATGTGATGGGAACGCTGAAAGCGGATCTCGAGGCCAGCGGCTTCGAGTTGGTCGAGACGCATATCTCTTGGATCTTCTTGGGTGCCGAGGAGGTGTTCAAGGTAAAAAGACCCGTCGATCTGGGCTTCCTCGACTTCACCACGCTCGAGAGGCGCCGGGCCGCGTGCGACGCGGAGCTGCAGCTGAACCGGCGGCTCGCGTCAGACGTCTACCTCGATGTCGTGCCGGTCACGGTGGACGCTTCGGGCGTCCACCAAATCGCAGGAGAGGGTGCGACCGTGGACTGGGCCGTTCGAATGCGGCGTCTGGCCATTGAAAGGCGGGCAGACGAGCTCTTGCGAGGAGGCTTGTTGACGCCGAAACACATCGACGCGCTCGCGGCCCTCATCGCGCGATTCCACGAAGGTGCACGCTGCGACGCGGAAACGTCCAAGCATGGGGACGTCGGGACGATCCAGAAGAACATCGAGGAAAACTTCGAACAAACCCGGAGCTCGATCGGGGACTATCTGACGCCCGAGCAAGCGCGCGAGATCGAGGCTTGGCAACTTCACACGCTCAGCAATGACGCTCCTTTCGCAGCAAGAACCGCTGCCGCCCGTGTCCGGGACGGACACGGCGACTTGAGGCTCGAGCATGTGTACTTCGAGTCCGACGGGTCGATCTCGATCATCGACTGCATCGAATTCAATGACCGATTCCGATACGGCGACGTCTGCGCAGACATCGCGTTTTTGTCGATGGACCTCGCCTGGCACGGTCGGGTAGACCTAGCGGAACGGTTTCTTGCACGGTACGCCCGCGAATCCAACGACTACGAGCTCTATTCGGTCGTCAACTTCTACGAGAGCTACCGCGCTTTCGTCCGCGGCAAGGTTGCATCACTGCTAGCGTCGGACACCGAGGCGTCCCCTGAGGCGAGGGAGCGGGCGCGGCAGGAGGCCAGGCGCTATTTCGTTCTCTCTTTGGCGTTCGAGCGCCCACCGCTCGTACCAGCGCGGGTCGTCGCGGTCGGAGGGATGATCGCCGCGGGAAAGAGCCGGACCTCGGCGACGATCGGCAACTTGCTCGCCGCTCCGGTGCTCAGCTCGGACCGGACGCGAAAACAGCTCGTGGACCGGAAGCCAACCGAACCGCTCCCAGGTGGAGCCTGGTCCGGAGCGTACTCGGCCAGGGCTACTGAAGACGTCTACGGAGAGCTTTACCGGCTTGCCGACATCGTGCTGTCGTCTGGGCGTCCGGTCGTGATCGACGCTTCTTTTCGCACCGGGGCGATGCGAGAGGCAGCGCGCCGCTTGGCGAACCGGCACGGCGTCCCATTCATGCTGGTCGAGTGCAGAGCCCCCCGGGCACTGATCTTGGATCGTCTGGCCGCACGCGAAAGCGGGGGAGCGCATGAGAGTGACGCGAGAACCGACTTGTTGGAAGAGTTCGAAAAGCACTTCGAGCCGATCGACGAGCTACAGCCCTCCGAGTATCTTCAATTGGACACCTCCCGATCCGTAGACGAGACCCGGAGACTGCTCGAAGCGGCATTCGGCGGCTGACGCTCAGGTCAGGGGCGAACCGCGAGAACCGGAACGGGCGAGTAGCGAAGGCAGTATTGCGAGGCACTGCCAAGCATCATGCCGCGGAGCCTGCCCTGTCCCCTGCAGCCGACAAACACGAGGTCTGCGTTGATGCTAGCCGCAGCGTTGCAGATTGTCTTCCCTATCGAACCGTCCAAGACCTGTACGGTCGTGCTCGGCTTGAGGCCTTCGCTCACGACGAGTTGCTCGAGCCGCGGGCGTGCCGTGGACGCGAGGCCTTCGAGCACCCTCGGCCACTCCGTCGGCATCCTACTCTCGGTGATTGGGTGCGGCACGACATGGAGCAGTGACACCTCGCCGTCGATCGCGCTGGCCACATCACGCGCCCAGCGAACGGCCTCGAGCCCGTGAGAGGAAAAATCGACACCCACCGCGATGCGCGCTCCGCTGTAGTCTGCGCGAAGGCGCCCACATGAAACCAGCACCGAGCAAGGCGCCTGCCGAACGACGCGTTCCGCGGTTGAGCCAAGCAAACGCTCTGGCAGGCCGATCGCTCCGACCGGATCCCCAACTGCAATCAGGTCGGCATTGACAGAAACCGCGGTGCGCAAGATCGTCTCCCAGGGACGGCCTTCTTCGCAGGAGGTCTGGCAACTCAGGCCGAGGTCTTCGCATGCCTTGCGCTCGCGTTCGAGCTCTTGTAGCGAGTTCTCGAAGCGGCCCTTCAGCCGCTCGCGAAGCGCTTGAGCAGCCGACCGGGCACCGACGGGGAGGTCGGACCACTGATGCTCCAAGCCCATCTCGCTGGCATGCACGAGCCAAAGGGTTGCGCTGGTCGCCCGAGCAGTCGCGATCGCGAGCCGCATCGCGCGATGGCCAGACTCCCCGAGGTCGGTCCCCACAACGATCGTCTTGATGGGCATACGCGGAGCTTACAGCAAGCGCCGTGCCAGTGCGATGGGGCCCGGTCCGCAGGCGCGACGGCCGCGCGTTTACCGGCCAGGATCGGAGAGGGTCTGAATCGCGTAATCGACGAAATCCGAGTCGCTTATCATGCCCACGAGCCGCCCATCCTCGACCACGGGAACACAACCATAAGCGTGCGACCGAAGGATCAGTGCAGCCTCCAAGGCAGGGGTATCGGGATACACCGTGCGCACGTCTTTCGTCATGACCCATCGGGCTTCAATCCAGCGGTTCATGTGGGCCTGCTCGGTCGACAAGGCGCCAGAGAGACTCCCTTCCTGACTACGCAGAACATCGCGGTGGGAAATGAGCCCCAACAAGCGCCCAGAATCCTCCACGACCGCCACGTGGCGAATATGGCTCGCCTCCATCAGCTGGATCACCTCCCGAAGCGGGCTCGTCGGACCAACGGTCTTCACCGGCTGCGTCATCAAATCTCGAACCAAGAGCTGCGTCATGCCGTTTTTTGAAGCATGTTCCATGCCACTAGGGAGCGGAGCTCTCCATAGTGCAGATTCTGCACTTGCGAAGATTATGAACGCATAATATTCGCTTAGTCGGCGCATCCGACGCCCAAGTATAGGGTGATTGGCTACCAGATTCCTGGGCTCACATTTTGCTAGTGCTCTTCACGCTATGCCGGAAACATTCTACGAGCGATTGAGCGCTCTGGACGCGACTTTCCTCGACGTCGAGAGCAAGTCCGCCCCCATGCATGTGGGCGCCGCTCTGATTTTTGATGCGAAGCCTCTCACGCTCGAGCACGGAGGCCTCGATATCGAGCGCCTCACCCGATACACGAGGGCAGCGGTGGACTCGATTCCCCGCTACCGGCAGCGGGTGGAGTGGATTCCAGGGTACGGACACCCGGTCTGGGTCGATGACGACCGCTTCAACATGAACTTCCATCTGCGCCACACCCGCTTGCCGCTGCCCGGTGATGAGCGCTCGCTCAAACGTTTGGTGGGCCGACTGTTTTCGCAGCATCTCGATCGGAGCCGGCCGCTCTGGGAATTTTGGGTGGTCGAGGGAGTCGAGAACGACCGCTTTGCCCTGATTATCAAAGTGCACCACTGCATGGTCGACGGCATCGCCGGCGTTGAGCTGCTGCAAGCCTTGCTGACAATCAGCCCGGACGCCCCTGAGCGCGAACCCCAAGAGTGGAAGCCTCGCCCGGCCCCAAGCCGCACACAGCTTCTCGTTGGGGAAACCAACCACCGAATCGACGGTCTTCGCAAGCTGAGCCACTTCTTGCCGCGGGTTCGGCAGAACTTCCAGGGCCTATCGAGCTTGCTCCGCTCAGGCATGAAGCCCGCTCCGAGAACGATTTTCACGGAGCAGGACATCAGCCCCTACCGCCGGTTCGACTGGGTTCGATTCGCGCTCGACGACGTGAAGGGGATCAAGAATAGCTTGGGCGGAACGATTAACGACGCGGTCGTCGCCACGGTGACCGGCGCAGTACGTCGCTTCCTGTTGCGGCGGGGCTCGGACGTCGACTCGATGGAAGGGTTTCGAACTGCTCTGCCGGTGAACATTCGCAAAGCCGGTGGTTCGACGGTTGGCAATCAGGTAGCTCTGCTCCTGGCGGATCTGCCGGTGTCCGAACCAGACCCCCTCGAGCGCCTGAGGAAAGTCATCCATGTGACGAACGAGCTGAAGAAGGAGTCGAACCAAACGGGCGGCGCCGAGCTGATCGAAGAAGTCGCAGACCTCACGACCAAACGTATCGTGTCAGAGCTCTACTTGGTCGCGATGAAGCTGCGCACTTACAACTTGATCATCACCAACGTGCCGGGCCCGCCCTTCCCTCTTTTCTTGCTCAGCTCGCCCATGAAAGCGATCTATCCGATGGTTCCGCTGATGCAGAACCAAAACCTCGGCATCGCTTTGTTCAGCTATGCGGGCGGGCTTCATTTTGGTTTGAACGCGGACTGGGAGTCTTTCCCCGACGTGCACGAGTTCGTCGAGGATCTCGAAGCTTCGTTCGCAGAGTACACAGAGCTCGCCGCAGCCCACTCGGCAGGACTTCCAGGAAGCGACGACGCTACTGCCCACGCGTAGAAATCGAAGTGCCAGATCGTGGCACAGCAAATGCGAAAGCTGAGTAACCATGACTAGTGCAAACACTGCATCCGACGTCTCCGACACCACTCAACGGGCAAACGTTGCAACGTCCAAAGGTCGCGTGTTGATCGTGGACGACGAAGCGAACGCGCGAAGTGCACTCGCAGAGCTCCTGGACGACGCCGGCTATTCAGTCAGCACTGCTGCCGACGGTCGTACGGCGCTCCTGCAAATGGAGCAGGTCGATCCCGATGTCGTCTTGACGGACCTCAAGATGCCGGGGATGGACGGTTTGTCGCTCATCGAGAGCGGACGGCCAATGTCGCCCCATACCACCTTCATCGTGATGACGGCGTTTGCAACCATCGACACCGCGGTCAAAGCGATCAAGCTGGGCGCCGAGAGCTATCTCACCAAGCCCCTCGAGCTCGATGCCGTGATGGCGATCGTCGACCGCGCGCTCGATCGAACTCGTCTCTCGCGTGAAGCCGCGCAGCTCCGCGAGCGATTCGAGGATC
>CAMYJN010000090.1 GCA_947258625.1 uncultured Polyangiaceae bacterium
GAATCGCGTCACGCATCAGACCGCCAATGACGATCGTCTGCTGGTCCCGGACCATGACTTCGGTTCGTGCGGTACGTCGGTTGATCGAGACGACGCCCAAGGTGCCTGAGGTCGCTCCCTGTTCGGAGATCTCCTCTTCGATCTCGAGCCGAACTTCGTTGTTCGCGTTGATGTGTGGCGTGACTCGGATCGTGGTGCCCACGTCCTGACGGGCGACGCTTCCGAGCCCACCGGCCAGACCGGCCAGGCTGCCTAGATCCTGTCCACCTGCGGACGCTTGGGCCAATGCGCCCAGGCTGCCTGCACCGGCGAAGGTGCCCGGCGCAACGCCGTTGGTCTGCAGCGGAATGTTTTCTCCCACGCTGATCTCCGCTTCGGTGTTGTCGATCGCGATGATGTGCGGTGTCGAGAGGACGTCGGCGTCGCCAGACTTTGCGAGCGCGGTCACCACGACGCCGAACCCTGGCACCGAGAACCCGACGAGTTGCTGTGAGTTCTCGATTGTTGGTCCACGAATGCCGAGCGCCAAGCCACTGAGGTCGTTCTGAGTGATGTCGATCGAGGACGGGGCGTTGAACCCGAACAGCGAGAGAGAGCCATCGGTCGGGAAGTCACCCGCGCCTCCGTGAAACGCAAAACCTAGGTCGGACGATCGCTCGATGCCGAGCTCCATGACGACTGCCTCGATGAACACCTGCTTCCGCGGCGCGTCGAGACGCTCGATCACCTTCTTGAGTGCCGTGTAGTCGTGAAGAGAGGCTGTGATGAGCAGAGCGTTGGACTGCTCGTATGCGGTGACCGCGATCTGTCCTTCGAAGAGCGACGCCGTACGGGCCGGCGCGGCCGCGGCCCGCTGTGCAGCGCCTCTAGCCGCAGGCGCTGCTCGTCCGCCTGAGGAGGCGCCCACGAGCGCCGTGAGGGCGGCTGCGATGTCCGTTGCTGCACCGTGCTGAACGTAGTGAACGTGGATGCGACCTTCACCCTCTAGCGCGACGTCGAGCTGCCGGATCATCTCGAGGATTCGCAGATATGCGCGTTCCGTTGCGATGATGATCAGGGAGTTCGTGCGCTCGTCCGCGATGATGTTCCGGATGGTTGGTTCGGACGACGAGCTGCCGAGCACGACCGACGGTTGGTTCTTCTTCTTGGCGGCAGGTCTCGCGGCCGGCCTTTTCGGTGTCGTGCCGGCGGTGTCGGCGGCGAAAATCTCCAGCAACCTCGCAGCGAGGTCGGCCGCGTTCGCAAAGTGAACCGGTTCGATCCAGGTCTGTGTTCCGCTTCTCGGCAGGTCGATTGCAGCGATCAGACGAAGCATGCGCCGGATTTGGGCGCCGGTATCAGTGAGGATCAGCATGTTGGTCGGCGCGTACGACGTGATGTTTGCAGTCCGGGACGCGAAGCGCGCCAGCAGGGTCGTGACGTCCTCAGCCGAGAGGTGATCCAGGTGATGGATCCGCGTGACGTAACGGTCGGTCGAAGGAACGGAGCTTCCATCCTCGTACATCGGGACCGTCTGGCGTTCGATCTGCTGTGCCTCGACGATTTTTAGATATCGACCCGCTGGCACGATCGTGAAGCCGTTTACCTCGAGAACGGACAAGAATGCTTGGTATGCTTCCGCCACCGTCACCTTCGTGGGCGCGAATACGGTTGCTTTGATCGCGCGGAGCTTCGTTGGGAGAATGAAGCGACGCCCCGTCATGTTCGAGATCAGGCGAACCAAGTCCGGAAGCTCGGCGTCCTCGAGATTGAAGGTCACCCGGGTGCGTGGCGACATCGCCTTGAACTCGACTCCTGTTTCGAATTGCGGTAGCTCGTTTTCGAGTTCCGGCTCTTCCTCAAACTTGGGTTCAGGCTTTGCCTGCGGGCCAGGTCCTGGGGTGGCGGTGGCATCGGCCTTTGGCGGCGCCGGCCGCAGCGGAACGGGCGGAGAGGGAATTCGCGCAGGCGGCTTTGCTGGCTTGGCTTCGTCTTGTTGGGCCACCGCGTCGTGGCCCGTGCTCAACAGGAGCGAGCCGACGAGCAAGCAAATGAGCTGTTTTCTAGAAGTCACGATTCATTCCCCGCCTGAATTTCCAAGATGGCGTCTCATTCGATGTTGTAGTTAATGGTAGTTTCTTTGTTCTGTCGTTTGATCGCGAGCGTGAGCTTGTCGGCGCTTCGCAATCGTGAATACGCCTCGAGCGCGGTGTCCGGGCTCGTCATGTCGAACCCATTGATGGTTCGCAGCATGTCGCCGTTTCGCACTCCGAGACGGCCGAGGAGGCTGTTGCGGCGAATGCCGTAGAGCTTGACGCCTACGACGCGTCCGTTTTCTTCGTGCGGAATCACGCGAGCCGACTTCATCAGACTTCCCTGATTCGCCAAGACTTTGTCGACCAAGCCTCGTTGGATGTTGAATTGGGTATCGCTGATCTTCTCGATGCCGTCGGTGAGCTCTTGATCGCTCAGGCCAGCATTCCTGTCGTTGGTCGGCTTGGTGGCCGCAGGCTTCCGCGCAATCGGTGCCCGGGGCCCTGCCGCCTCTTCTTCTTCAAACATCAGAAGTTGGCACACCCCCGTCGAGGCGCTCATCACGACGCTCGAAGAGTGAACCGCGAGCACCCGAGAACCGTCCACGTTCGAGCCCTCGCGGTAGAGCATCGTCTTGCCATCGCTCGAACCAGCGATCGCGGCAAACGACCAGTCCGGGGCGACCGGACTCACCACCGAGCCGACCAGCCGCAGCTTCCCCGTGCACTTTGGAGGTGGCCGGTTCGGATCCCAGTCGTCGACGGGCCTGCCGTCCTCGCCCAGCGGAATCTCCGGGAGCGGCTCGGCGGTGAGGTCACCGCGCGCCGAATCAAAGATGTTCCTTCGGAGGATCGTCGCCGCATCGCGCTTACGGAGAAATGCGGGCGAGGTTGGCGTGAAACGTTTCCCGGGCGGCTTCGGGGCAACGGCATCGGGCGTGAGCAATTCCGCAGCCAGAACGCGGGTCGTTCCCTGCGCCAGGAAGAAAGCGCACAGGGCCAGCGTTACGAGAACAATCGCAACCGAGAACCGTCTTTGTTGTGGAGTGGCCACCGCTGCTTGGTAGAGCAACCACCGTGCCGAATCAGAATCCGTGAAACTCCAATGATTTCGTGCCTACGGACTGGATCCTGACCCAGGCTCATGGACAACGTGGCGGGCGATATCTGCAGCGATTGACAAAATGACATCGACAGCGGCGCGGCCGTTCAGTCGGCCTCGTCGCCCTTCTCGGCCCCGAGCTTGCGATAGATCGTCCGGGCTGAAATTCCGAGAAGCTGTGCGGCGAGCTGTTTGTCTCCGGCGGTGTGTTTCAGAGTGCCGTGAATCACGCTTCGCTCGACCTCGCTCAGCGCAGTCCCGACCGGGAACGTGAACGCATCGAACTGCGGCTCTGCTCGCGCGACGGGGTCTGGGAGGTCGGCGAGCTTGATGACGCCGCTCTTGTTCAAAACCACGGCGCGCTCGATCACGTTCTGGAGCTCGCGCACGTTCCCCGGCCAGTCGTAGGCAACCAGCTGTTGGAGCGCGTCGCGGTCTACCGCCAAGGGCTCCTTGTCGTTCTTCGCGCAATAGGTCGCGACGAAATGCTCCGTCAGCAATGGGATGTCGTCACGTCGTGCGCGAAGCGGAGGGCTGGTAAGGGCGATGACGTTGAGCCGGTAGTACAAGTCCTCGCGGAATTCCCCCGCTTCCACCGCGGCGTGAAGGTCGCGATTCGTCGCCGCGATCAGGCGGAAGTCAGCCTTCTTCGTCTGCCCACCAACGGGTTGATACTCTCCTTCTTGGAGAACGCGAAGTAGTTTCACTTGCACAGCCGCCGACAGCTCGCCGATTTCATCGAGGAACAGTGTGCCGCCTTGCGCTTCTGCAATGCGGCCGCCGCGGCGCGCCACCGCACCCGTAAAGGCGCCCTTTTCGTGGCCGAAAAGCTCCGACTCGACGATCGTCTCGGGAAGGGCGGAGAGGTTGACGCCGACGAACTGCTTCCTTCCGCTGCGCTCGTGAATGTGACGCGCGAGTAACTCCTTCCCCGTCCCGCTCTCCCCGAGAATCAACACGTTCGCCGAGGACGGCGCCGCCTGCGTGGCGATCTCGAGAGCGCTCCGAAGCGACGCTGCTGAGCCGACGATGCTCCGGTCGCTGAGCTGTGAAAGCTGTTGTCGAAGATCCTTGTTCTCGACGACGAGCTGCTGCCGCTCCGCTGCCTTGCGAACGGTCTTCACCATCTGGAGCCGCTTCAATGGCTTCTCGACAAAATCGTATGCACCTGCGCGCATGGCTTCGACCGCCTTTTCGACGGTGCCGAACGCGGTCATCAAGACGACCTCGGCATCAGGAACGACTGTCTTCAAGGCCTTGACCAGCTCGATGCCGTTCATGCCGGGCATCATCAAGTCACTCACCACGACGTTCACGGGATGGTGACGGCACAGGTCGAGCGCCTTCTTCCCGCTCGTTGCGGTGAGGACGTTGAATCCTTCCCGCTCGAAGATGCGGCGAAGGGAGTCGACGTTCGGTGCCTCGTCGTCGACGACGAGCACCGAGATCTCGGTTGAATCGGCCATTTGAGACTCTCTGGCAGGCAGTGTTGACACTATG
Organism: uncultured Polyangiaceae bacterium; assembly: GCA_947258625.1. GTDB lineage: Bacteria > Myxococcota_A > Polyangia > Polyangiales > Houyiibacteriaceae > SG8-38. Next base: position 4,615 of record CAMYJN010000090.1, read on the forward strand.
TCACGCGATGACAAGTCGTCCAAATCCTCTGATGCTATGTAAGTAGCTGTAATCACTTTTTTTATCTCCGAGCAAGTCGGTGGCTGTGCACCGTCACGCCGGACGAAGGATGCAAGCTATGGGCCAGTTCAGAAGAGGAGGGGAAGTTGGGGTCCCTGGCCCGGCTCTCGGCGCCGGGCGGGCTCTGGTGCCTCGCCGGCGAGGTACTCGAGGCCAAGTCGGTCGCAGTGTAAGGAAAACAGCTTTTCGATCATTGCCCAACGCGGCCCTTGCCCCATCATGCGAGCGCCAAAGCGCGCATCGCTCTCTCGGCCTCGGCGCATGTCCCGAACGGCGCTCATGATTTTGGCGTGCCGCAGCGGAAAGGCCTCGGCCAGCCTTGCCGAGAAGACCGGGCCGACCTCGAGCGGTAGCCGCAGGAGAATCTTGAACGCGCTGGATGCACCGGCATTTCGTGCGCGCTTCAAAATCTCGGGGATTTGATCGTCGTTGAGGCCCGGGATGATCGGAGCGACCGCGACCGCCGTGTCGACCCCTGCGTCCGACAGCATCCGCAGCGTCTCGAAACGTTTGCTCGGCGGGCTTGCAAACGGCTCGATCGCTCGTGCGTGGTCATCATTTGCAAAAGGAATGCTGAGCGTGACACGGCAAGCCGACCTGCGGCGAAGCGTCTGCAGCACATCAACGTCGCGCCGTACGAGCTTGCCCTTCGTGATGATCGTCACTGGGGTTTGATACTCGGCACAAGCCTCGAGGCAGCGACGCGTGAGTTGGTAGTGCGCTTCGATCGGCTGGTAGCAGTCGGTATTTCCGGAGAATGCAATCAGCTCCTGCTTCCAGGAGCTCCTGCGAAGCGTTGCCTTCAGTCGGTCGACGATATTGACCTTCACGACGATCTGCCGCTCGAAGTCGGTGCCCGCACCAAAGCCGAGATAGGGGTGTGTCGGGCGCGCGTAGCAATACGCGCAGCCGTGAAAACAGCCGCGGTACGGATTCACGCTCCAGCGAAACCCAACGTCCGGGCTCTTATTCTCGGAAAGCGCGCTCTTTGCCTGCTCTTCGTGAACCCGAAGATCAGCCGGCGGAGCCTCACCCTCCCAGTCGACGTGGGTTTCGTGAAAGCGATTGGGCGGGTTGTCGCAGGAACGTGGCACTGAACACGCGTATAGTATGAAAACGCCCACAGCTTGGCAATCGGAGAAACGGGAGCGGGGAATTAGTCTGCGTACGGGATGGCCTCGCAGGCTTCGTGGGCCCCCTGCCATCTCATCAAGGTCGTTTCCGGTTTCCCGTCGTCGTCGTAGGCGATCACCGCGTAGGTCAATCCGCTGTCTTGGCCCAAATACTGAAGGTCCAAGTTGATCATCTTTACCCAGGTTCCCGTATTCACCAGGATGCGATCGTTCGGGAGCTGTAGAAACCGCGGGCCGTGGCTGTGGCCGACGATCAGGGTGTGGGCGCCGCGGGTCTTGTTGAGCGCGCGGATCGCCCGTTCATCGTAGCCGCCGCTGGTGACTTCGAGGACCTCTTCGCGCACGAGTCGCGGGAAGTTCATGATGCGGTCTCGCCAGGCTTGGATCGTGAATACGCGGTGCCGAAGAAAATAGACCGTCGAGTGCCATAGGAACTTGAGCACGAAACCTGGATCGAGCAACGCCGACGACCACAGGAATCGCCGCAGAGGCTGGATTCGATCGATGTGGCTTCGAATCTCTTTGAGCGGATTCATCACCTCCAGGATCCACAGGCTGCCCCAGGGCAGCGCCAGGACTTCGGTTCCGTCTCGGCGCGTTCGCGTCATCTGTGCGTAGTCGACGCGGTGAATGCGTTCGAACTGATGGCCATGGCGGACCTGGATTCCTTCAGGGAGGTAGTACGTGTCCGATGAAGTCACGAAGTGGACCCGCTCAGCAGTCTCACCCGGTGCGACATAGCGAAGGAAGAGCTCTTGTACACCGGCGAACCAGAATTCGAGATCGTGGTTTCCTGGAAGATAGGTCACCCGGTTCGTCGGCTTGTGAATGAACGCTCGGAGCGCCAGGACAAACCTCGGGTGTCCTTCCAGGCACTGCTGAAGCTTCGCGATTGCGATCTCTTCCGTCACCTCGGTCGGCCATTGGTCTGCGATCTTAACCTTCAAGAGATCAAAGATGTCCCCGTTGAGAATCAGCTCGATGCTTCCCTCGGCACCGGCGAGATTCTGGTAGAACGCGAGTAGCTCGACGAAGCGGTCGTCGTGGATGAAGTCCTCCAGCGGATTCAACTGACCACGCCGGGTTCCCGTCCCGAGATGCAGGTCGCTAATCACAATTCGCAGCAGAGTCACCGTTCGCCACCTCGAATTGAGGTTACGCAGAGCGGGGTGCGGTACGCCAGCTTCTTACAAGCCGCTCGACTTCAAGCTCTGGTTTTGCTCTTCGGTGAGTGGAAGGTGAAGCCCGCACTCCCGTGTTTTGCCGAGGATACGGCCGTCGCGGGGATCCATGTCCGCCGTGGTCGGAATCGTAGAATGGTGGTCACCAATCGAGCGGTACCCCTGCTCGAACATCGGATGGTAGGGAAGGTCATGACGGTCCATGTAGGTGCTCAGATCCTCGCTGGTCCAATGCAAGACGGGGTGAAGCTTGATTCGGCCGTCCTGACGATCGACTCGTCGAAGTCCGGCTCGATGCTCTGTTTGCTCGGCCCGCAATCCCGCCATCCAAGCTTCTGCGCCAAGCTCACGAATCGCTCGCTGCATCGGCTCGACTTTGTTGATCTGCAGGTAGCGGTTCACGCCGTCCTCGCCTTGCTCCCAGAGCTTTCCGTATAGCGCCTCCTGACGCGCGGGCGACATCTGCGCGGAGTAGAACCGGACATCGAGATTCAAGCGCCGGATCAGCGATTCAGCGAACTGATAGGTTTCGGGAAATAGGTAGCCCGTGTCGACGCAGATGATCAGCGTTCGCGGAGCCACCCGATGCACGAGATGCAGCATCACGGCCGAAGTCGCCCCAAAGCTGGTCGACGCGACGAGCTTTTCGCCGTATCGATCCGACGCCCAGTCGATGAGCTCCTCTGCAGTGGAGGCCCCGATGGCTCGATTTTCTTCATCGAGGTCGGAATCGACTGAGGCAATGAGGGCAGCTTCCATGGTGACTCGGAGTAACTTGACAAGTCTGCTGCGCTTTTGCAATGCGTCCAGTCCAGCTTCAGCA
>CAMYJN010000091.1 GCA_947258625.1 uncultured Polyangiaceae bacterium
GGATAACACCTCGGTTTCGAGCCCGTTGGTCTCTCCGAGCTCTACGGTTCGAATGACTGCGGTGCCATCTTCGACGACGAACGTCGCCCAGGAATCCTCCGAACGGAAGACGGCGCTGGCGGGCACCCGAAGAACGTCCTTGCCTTCCCAGACCGAAATGCGCGCTTCGACTCGGTAGCCATCACCCAAGCTCCGCCAAAGCTCGCGATCGTCGTCCATGTTGATGATCACGTTCACCCGCTGCTCTTCGACACCGAGCGCCGAGAGCTTGGTAAACGCGGACGGCTCGACGATTCGCACGTGGCCGCGCAAGGGATTCTTTCCTCCCCATCGCTCGATCAAGGTTGGGGCCCCTGGTGGAATCCGGGTTGCATCCTGGCTCAGGACGTCGACGACGACTTCGAGCGCGGCAGGATCACCCAGCTCCAAGATGGGTGTACCACTCTGAACCACGCCTTCGCTTTCGTGGAACAGTTTGAGGACTTGGCCGGCGACGGGCGAGATGATCTCCAACTGCTCTCCTTCTTCGCCCTGCCCGCTCAGCTGCATCAGGGTCGTCTGCGCGAGCTTGAGCTGGTGCTCTGCAACACGCCCGCCAAACTCCGCAGATCGGAGCTCTTCCTCACTGCTGCGGTACGTCGATACCGCGCGATCCGCATCGCTCCGCGCCAACCCTCCTTGCTGCACGACCGCCTGCGCCCGCTGAGATTCCTGCTTCGCGAAGTCGCGCTGAAATCTCGCGCGGTTGACCGCAGCTTGCGCCTGGCGCCGTGCAGCCATCGCAGCATCGACCCGCGCTTTGGCCTCGGCCCTCGTCCGTGAATCGAGAAGTGGCGGGGGAAGCGGCACCAGCCGAGCGAGGACCTGTTCCTGTTCAATTGAATCGCCTGCCTCGAGGTCGGGCCGAGCCAGGTTGCCCGTGACCGGAGCGGACACGGTGTAGCGATCCTTGACGCGTGTCCGTCCGTCCTCGTTGACGGTGACGACGAGCGCCCCTCGACTGACCTCGGCGACCTCAACTTCGACCGGATTCGGAATCCACGCGACCACGATCAGCCCAACAACGGCAAGGACCGCCAACGCGATGAGAACCCGTCGAATCCATTTCCTCAAACCGGACGCCTTATCCATGCGCCATCTCTCCTTACTCTCTCGTCTTGAGCACGCCAATTAAGTCCAGTGTATCGAGCCTCCGCCGGACGAGGAGCGCGCTCAGGACGGCCGCGGCCAAGATTACCACGACCGAAAATGCATAGGTCTGGGACGAGATCAGCATCGGCAGCCGAAACTGCTCCGGGTCAGCCTGGAGCTCGATGAGCGCCTTGGCCCCCCAGGTCCCCAAGACCATTCCGACCGGGATTCCCAAGCAAACCTGGATGGCCTGCTCGCCGAGGAGGATTGCCGAGATCTCGGTCCGGGTGAACCCGAGGACTCGCAGGGTGGCCAGATCGCGGCTTCGAACCGAGAGGCTCACGCGGGCGTTGTTGTAGACCACGGCTACCGCGATGGCCGTGGCAAACAACGTGAGTATCAGCGTGATCACCTGCATCGTCTTCCTCGTTTGATCCTCGAACCTCTCCAAGACCGTCCGCTTGCGATGAATGCTCTGGACGGTGGGAATGTCGGTGAGGTATCGGTGCAGCTCCGCTTCTCGTTCCGGGTTCACGCGCAGTAGGGCCGTGTTGATCGTTGGCTTCTCGCGGAGCAGGCCGTGCAGGCTGCTCTTTTGCATGTAGCCCTGGATTCCAAACGCTTCGTCGATCGTTCCGCTCACGCGGACTTGCCTCGTCCCACGGTCGCCTTCCTTGAGCTCGACGTCGATCAGGTCGCCCGGCTTTGCGTCGAGAATGTCGGCCAACACATCCGTGATCAAGACTCCGCTGTGCGGGATTCGAGCGGGCTGAAACTGGCGCGTGAACAGCCTCCTCAGATGGCTGTCCGGGGGAAGCCCGATGAGCACGCTGTCCCGCCAGCGCGGTCCCAAACGAAACCGCACCGGCGTCATCCGGTAGCCATCGACCTGATCGACACCCGGCAGATGCGCCAGGTATCCCAGGCCCCGGTTCGCGACCTCATTCTTGAAGATCACGCTAATGTCTTCTCGCTGCTGGCGCCCGAACTGCAGGTCGAGGATCGGCCCGTGCGCATCCTTTCCGAACCGGCCCAGGATGATGATCGCCAGGGCGAAGGCGATCCCGGCAGAAGAGAGGACGGTGCGAAGCGGGCGCCGCCAAACCTCGCGAAAAACCATCATGGTGGTTTGGTGGAGCCGTCGGAGACCGGGCATCTGCTCGATCGGCGAAGCGCGGTAGCGCGCGGGAGAGGGAGGCCGCATGGCTTCTGCGGGTGGAAGCGTCACCGCGCTCCGAACGGCGAACGCAATTCCAGCGACCGCGGCGAGCAGGCTGGCGATGACGGCATTGATGGCAACGGGCAGATCGATGCGTCCTCGAGTCATCGGCAGACGGAAGAAGCCTGCGTAGAGGTCGAGCATGGCGTCGGCCAGCCAGGCCCCAAACGCCACGCCGATCGCCGAGCCGAATAAGACGATGACGCAGACCATCTTGAGGTAATGCAACGCGATCGTGGAGTTCTTGTACCCCACGGCTTTAATCACGGCGATTTGGCCACGCTGCATCGTCACCATTCTGGAAAACACGACGTTCAACAGAAAGGCTGCCACTGCGAGAAACGCGCCCGGAAGAAAGACCACCTCCGCTTCGATTTGTGCGATCTCTCCCTCTAGAATGGAGTTGGAGATCTGCAGATCTCTTCCGTATGCGCCCAAGCCTCCATAAGGCTCTAGGATTCGATCGACCCCGATGAGCACGGCCTTCTCGTCGGCGCCCGGCTCCAAGCGTACGACGACATCGTTGAATGCTCCCTCCATCTGAAACGCCGCCGCGACGGAGGTGCCCGACATCCACATCGGGGCAAAACGCTCATCGTCCGACGTGATGCCACCTGGCTCGATCGCAAAAACGTATTCTGGGGAGAGCGCCAGGCCCACGACGATCAGCTCGTGGAGCTTCCCGTTGAGAATCGCTGGAATCGTGGAGCCGGGTCGGAGGCCGTGCTCGTTGGCAAATGGCTCGTAGATGAGCACCTCGTCCCCGCGGCCGGGCTCCGGAAAGCGGCCCGACTTCACATAGACGTCGTTCATTGCGGGCCTGCCGTGGCTGGGTAGCGAGATGATCTGACCGTGCGCGGGCGTGAGCATGCCATCGATCGGCAAGAGCACCTCTTCGACGATTCGAGGGTAGACGGACGCCACTCCACGAACTTCGCCGAGCCGATCGGTCACCGAATCGGGCGCTCGCTTCACGCGTGCGAACACGTCGCCAAACCGGTACTGCTCATAATACGCTGCCTTGGAATCCCCAAGTGCGCGCCATGCGCTCCTGAGCGTGATGTAGTTGGCGACGCCCACCGCGACCACCAGAGCAATCGTGAGGGCCTGCCCCTTGAGGCGCATCAAGTCGCGAAGAAGCTTCCGGTCAAGAACGCTCACCATGTCAGTTCGGCCGGCGACACCTTCTCGTCATTGCGCTGCTCGCTGGCCACCATGCCGTCGGCCAATGAAACGACGCGGTCGGCCATCGAAGCGATCGGTGCGTGGTGGGTGATCACCGCCGTGGTGGTTCCAAGCGATCGGTTCACCTCGTCGATGACCTCGAGCACGCGGATCCCAGTCTTGAAGTCGAGCGCACCGGTGGGCTCGTCGCAGAGCAAGATCTCCGGCTGCTTGGCAACGGCGCGCGCAATGGCGACTCGCTGCTGCTCGCCGCCGGAGAGCTGAGCCGGGAAGTGATCCATTCGCTCGGTCAGACCCACCAGCTCGAGAGCCTCTCGCGGGTCCAAGGGAGTCTTCGAGATCTCGGTGACCAGGGCGATGTTTTCACGCGCGGTGAGGCTAGGGACAAGATTGTAGAACTGGAATACGAAGCCGACATGGTCGCGACGAAAATTGGTGAGCTCCCGCTCGCCGTGCCCGGCAATGTCATCGCCTCGGTACAGGACTCGGCCGGACGTCGGCACGTCGAGCGCCCCGAGAATGTTGAGCAAGGTCGACTTCCCGCTGCCCGAAGGGCCGAGAAGGACCATGAGCTCTCCTTCATAGAGCGGCACGTTCACGCCTCTCAACGCGTGCACTTGGACATCACCCATCTGATACACCTTGCTGACATCCTCAGCGGTGAGAATAGAGGTGCGTTCGCTGCTTGGGCTGGGCTCTGGCATCACGGCTTCCAACTAGCGTGCTCGTTCGTACGCTTTGTGCCGATCCAGGTCAACTCATCCTTGAATGGATTGGGTCCAGGAGGGTATGACCCATACTGTCGACACCGATCGGCCAGCCATTGCTCATGCTCGCCGAATCCGATTTCAATAACATCACGCGCGGCGGGCAAACCTGGCGCTACGCCGACACTGGGCAAGGGCCGGTCGTCGTACTGATTCATGGCTTCCCCGACACGCCGCAGTCCTATGCAGGAATCGCACGGGCTCTGAACGACGCGGGTTACCGAACCATCGTGCCATACCTTCGTGGCTATCACCCGAACACCTTGGTGCCCGGTCGGCCGTACGACGCCTTGCACCTCGCCGAAGACGCAATCGGCCTCCTCGATGCATTGGAGGTCAGGTCGGCGGTCTTCATCGGGCACGATTGGGGGGCCGCGCTGGTCTGGGGCGCAGCCGCATTGGCACCCGATCGGGTCGACGGCATCGTTCCCATTGCGATCCCCCATCCGCGAACGCTGAAACCCAAGAACGCGATTCAAGCGCTCGGCCTCCTCGTCATGGCACGACACTTCCTCTACTTCCGCTTGCCCTGGGCCGAATCGGGAACGCGGCGCGGCAACTTTCGATACATCGATGCGCTTTATCGGCGCTGGGCGCCGGGCTGGAAAGGCCCTGAACGGGACGCAGCGTTGGCGCGTGCAAAGGACGCCTTTTCGACGCCCGAGGTGCTCGAGGCCTCCATCGACTACTACCGTGCACTCGGTTCGAAGATCGACCCGCGCCTGCTCGCGCCAATTGCGTGCAGCGGCCTGCTGGTCGCGGGCGGCCAAGACTTTGGCGGTCATCTCGGGCCGTACAAGAAATCGCAAGGTCTGCTGGGAGGCGGCGCCGAGCTTCTCGTGATGCCGCAGGCGGGACACTGGCCCCACCGCGAAGAAGAGTCCCAGTTTACGGACGCACTCGTAGGATTCTTGGACGAGCTGCATGGAAAAGCGCGTTCGGCGACTTGACGAATTTGGTTGACAGCCTCAATCATTTAGTTGCATCATTCAACTATCGGAGGCTTTGATGGAAAAAGATCGAGTACATGACGTCGTGAAGTCGGGCTACGCAGAGGTGGCTCGCCAAGGAGGCGGCTGCTGCGGGGCAGGCGCCACGAGCGCTCACGGGCAAACCGCAGCCCTCATCGGCTATGCCGAAGAGGACATCACGGGCGCAGCGGCCGACGCCAATCTCGGCCTCGGATGCGGCAACCCGACCGCGCTCGCCAGCCTGAAGCCAGGCGAAGTCGTCGTGGACTTGGGTTCTGGCGCCGGTTTCGACGCCCTGCTTTCCGCAGAAAAGCTGGGGCCAGAGGGTCGGTTCATCGGTGTCGACATGACCTCTGAGATGCTCGAGCGGGCCCGCACCAACGCGGTTAAAGCCGGTTTCGCGCGAACGGTCGAGTTTCGCGAGGGTCTCATCGAAAACCTCCCCGTCGCCTCTGACAGCGTGGACGTCGTGATCTCCAACTGCGTGATCAACCTCAGCCCCGACAAGGCTCAGGTGTTTCGAGAAGCGTATCGCGTGCTCAAGCCCGGCGGACGCCTCGCCGTCAGTGACATCGTGCTGAGCAAGCCCTTGCCTCCCCACATCGCGAAGGTCGCGGAGAGCTGGATCGCCTGCGTCGGTGGTGCCTTGGTCGAAGAGGAGTACTTTGGCCACATGCGTGCGGCAGGCTTCGAGAACATCGAGCACACGCGAAAGCCGGCCGCCCCTATGCTGACGTCGAGCCTGCAAGACCCGATGTGGAAGGCCGCGGTCGAGCTCGTCGGCGAAGAACGAATCGTGGAGCTTGCAGATACCGTGTTCAGCTACGCGGTGACCGCCGAAAAACGATGAGCTCCGTCGTCGAAGACGTGATTGCGTTCTGCCGGATGTTCTCCTCGTTCGAGCGCGAGGAGATCTGCTGCGGGACGGTGAGCCCGGCGCAGTGCGTGCTCCTGCAAACTCTGATGGACGGCGAATGGGACGTGAGCGGACTCGCCGCGCAAGCGAGGGTCACCAAAGGCGCGATGACCAGATTGGTCGACGGCCTCGAATCCCGAGGCTGGGTCGCCCGCGAGAGAGCGGAAAACGACGGCCGCCGCGTGCTCGTCTCACTGACGGGAGAGGGCAAAAAGGAAGCCAAGCGCCTCTTCCGCCTCACCGAAAAGAGCATCGCCACCCTCCTCGAACGAATCCCCCCCGCCGAGCGGGACCAAACCGTACGAAGCATCCATCTCCTCCGCAAAGCAGCCGAACAAACCCGAGAGCAACTCGACTGCTGCTGAACAAGGACCCCGACTCCCACACTGACACTGACACTGACACTGACACTGACACTGACACTGACACTGACACTGACACTGACACTGACACTGACACTGGCACTGGCACTGGCACTGACACTGGCACTGGCACTGGCGCTGGCGCTGTGATCCCGCTACCTACCCCCCCGTGCTCGACGACTCCGTGAGACAGCTGCTCGACCGCCCCCACCAACTCGTGCTCTGGCTCACCGGCGCCGGCATCTCGGCCGAAAGCGGAATCCCCACCTTTCGCGGCAAAGAAGGATACTGGCGCGTCGGCTCTCGGAACTACCAGCCCGAGGAGATGGCTACCCGGTATGCGTTTCAACAGATGCCGGAGGAAGTTTGGGCCTGGTATCTGTATCGACGTGGGGTCTGCCGTGGCGCCGAGCCCAACGCCGCGCATCTCGCCCTGGTCAAAGCCGAGCAGCGCGGCGGCGACCGCTTCTTGCTGGTGACGCAGAACGTCGACGGACTGCACCTACGGGCCGGCAATACGCTCGATCGCACCTACCAGATTCACGGCAACATCGATTTCATGCGCTGTACCGAGGAGTGCCTTCCCGCGCCCGTGCCAATGCCGGACGGTGTCGAGGTGGCTTGGGAAAAGGGCCGCGCGCTCAGCGACGAAGAGCTCGATCGGCTGCGTTGCCCTTCCTGCGGCGCCATGGCTAGGCCGCACGTGCTCTGGTTCGACGAAAGCTACGACGAGCCGAACTTCCGCTTCCAGAGCTCGATCGAGGCGGCGCGAAATGCGTCGCTGGTGATCGTCGTCGGCACGACAGGGGCCACAACACTGCCGATGCACATCGGTACGATTGCGGCGCAGCGCGGCGTTCCAATGGTCGTCGTCAACCCGGAGCCAAATCCATTTAGTGCCCTCGTGCAGCGCACGGGCGTCGGCGCGTTTCTCGCTGGCACGGCGGGCGACTGGGCACCAAAGCTCGCGGACGCCCTCTCCTCGGCGTGAGGCGCCTTGCCTCCGTCGCCCTTCGGGGATACCTATCGGGAGATGACACGACTGTGCGGCTGGGTCTCTTGTTTAGTTCTACTGGCTGGTCCTCTGACCTCTTGCGCAAAGCAAAGCGAGTCGTCGCGCTACCCCGATCGTCCGGGCGGGCAATGCAGCCGTGCTGCGGGGGCAACCTGCGAATCCGGCTTCGTCTGTCACTACGCACCCAACGCGGAGTGCGGAGAAACCGGCGCGCAGGGCGCCTGCTTCCCAATGCCG
>CAMYJN010000092.1 GCA_947258625.1 uncultured Polyangiaceae bacterium
CCTCGCTGTCGTCGAGGGCTCGATCCCAACCGGCGCGAACGGCGCGTACTGTACCGTTGGCGGGAAGGCGGCGATCGACATTGCCAACGAGGTCTGCGGCAACGCGCTGGCAACGATTGCAGTCGGAACCTGCGCATCGTTTGGCGGTATCCCGGCGGCATCGCCGAACCCGACTGGCGCGCTCGGTGTGTCCGATGCGGTGCCCGGTGTGAAGAACCTGATCAATCTGTCGGCCTGTCCGGTGAACGCCCAGAACCTCACCGCAACGCTGGTGTACTTCCTGACCTACGGACGGTTCCCCGCCCTCGACAAGCTGAATCGCCCGCTTTTTGCGTACGGAAAGTCGATTCACGACAACTGCGAGCGGCGCGCGCACTACGACACCGGACAGTACGTCGAGCAATGGGGCGACGAAGCCCACCGCGACGGCCACTGCCTCTACAAGATGGGCTGCAAGGGCCCCGTCTCGTTCCAGAACTGTCCGAACGTCGGTTGGAACGACAACACGAGCTGGCCAATCGCATGCGGCCACGGTTGCATCGGCTGCGCGGAACCGGACTTCTGGGACAAGATGACGCCGTTCTACGCGCACCTTCCCGGCTTCCCCGGCTTCGGCAAAGGATCAAACATCGACAAGATCGGCTTCTGGGCAGCCATCGGTGTCACCACCGCGTTCGCCGGGCACACCTTGGTACATCTCGGAAAGAAGCTCGTTGGAACGGGCGCAGACCATGCACCCGAAGGCCCGCCCCAGCAGACCGATGAAGGAGGCGCAGAATGACTCATATCGTTGTCGACCCGGTCACCCGCATCGAAGGCCACTTGCGCATCGAGGCGGAAATCGAGGGAGGTCAGGTCTCCGACGCGTGGTCTTCCTCGACCATGTTCCGAGGCATCGAGATCATCTTGCAAGGGCGCGACCCGCGTGATGCCTGGGCCTTTACTCAGCGCATCTGCGGCGTGTGCACGACGGTGCACGCGATCGCTTCGATTCGCGCTGTAGAGGACGCGATCGGCGCCAAGCCGCCACCCAATGCGCGGATCCTGCGAAACCTGATCATCGCGTCCCAGTGCATCCAGGACCACGTGATCCACTTCTATCACCTGCACGCGCTCGACTGGGTCGACATCGTGTCGGCGCTCGAGGCCGATCCGAAGGAAACCGCGGCGCTTGCCCAGTCGATCTCGGACTGGGGGAAGTCGAGCGCCACCTACTTCAAGGGCATTCAAGACCGTGTCAAAGGGCTGGTCGAGCGAGGCCAGCTCGGGCCGTTTGCAAACGCCTACTGGGGCCATTCGGCTTACAAGCTTCCGCCTGCGGCGAATCTCATGGCGGTTGCACACTATCTCGAAGCGCTCGAGTGGCAGCGTGAGTTCATCAAGATGCACGCCATTTTGGGTGGCAAGAACCCGCATCTGCAGAGCTTCCTCGTGGGCGGGATGGCCACTCCGGTCGACCCGGACAAGCAGGCTTCGCTGAACATCCACACGATCGCGGAGTTCAAGAAGCTGATTGCGGGTGCGCAGGAGTTCGTGAGCAAGGTATACATCCCGGATCTGCTCGCGGTCGCTTCGTTCTACAAAGACTGGGCCGGTTACGGCGCAGGCGTCGGCAACTACATGGTGTATGGAGAGTACCCGCTCGACGACGAAGCCAAGCCGGAGCTCTACATCAAGCCCGGCATCATCCGGGCTCGTGACATCTCGAAAGTCGAGGAGTTCGATGCTTCGAAGATCACCGAGCAGATCACGCACTCCTGGTACAACTACGAAGGTGGCGAGGAGAAGGCGCTCCACCCCTCCGAGGGCGAAACCAAGCCCAACTACACCGGTCCCGAGCCACCCTTCGAGCGTCTCGACACCGCGAAGAAGTACTCCTGGTTGAAGTCGCCCCGCTACGACGGGGTGCCGATGGAAGTCGGGCCGCTGTCGCGCATGTTGGTCAACTACGTTCGCGGTCACGAGCAGGTCCAAGGCCTGGTCAACCACGTGCTCAAGACCCTCGGCGTCGGGCCCGAGGCCTTGTTCTCGACGCTCGGTCGAGTGGCGGCGCGCGGCATCGAAACGCAGTTGCTGGTCGACAAGATCGGCGACTGGGTCGATGAGCTCGCCGACAACATGGGCAAGGGTGAGCTGCGCATCCACGACAACAGCAAATGGGAGCCGGAGACCTGGCCCGCCGATGCGATGGGAGCGGGCTTCCATGAAGCACCGCGCGGCTCGCTAGGACACTGGGTCCACGTAAAAGATGCAAAGATCGAGCGCTATCAGTGCGTCGTTCCGAGCACCTGGAACGCCGGCCCACGGGATTCCGGCGACGCCCCTGGTCCTTACGAGGCAGCCCTGGTGGGGACCCCGGTCGCCGACCCGGAGCAGCCGATCGAGATCCTGAGGACGGTTCATTCGTTCGACCCATGCATGGCCTGCGGTGTGCACGTCGTCGAACCTGGAGGGCGCGAGATCACTCGCGTGAAGGCGCGATGACCCCCCCGCCCGCAGCGACGACCGCAACCAAGGGGGGTGCTCGCCCCGAGGTGGCCGTCAAGAAGATCGATGTCGGGGGTATCGAGCGGGTGTACGTCTGGGACATCGTGGTCAGGTCGACCCACTGGTTCACCATGATCGCGATCTTCATCCTCGCGATCACCGGGATCTACATCGGCAATCCGTATCTGATCCCAGCGCAGCCGGGAAGCGAACACTTCGTGATGGGGACGATGAAGGTCGTGCACTTCTACACCGCGATCGCCTTCACGCTGTTGGTAGCAACGCGCCTCGTCTGGATGTTCGTCGGCTCGTACTACGCGCGCTGGCACCAGTTCGTCCCGATCGGGAAGCGACGGCGCGGCGACGTCATGAGGATGATCAAGTTCTACTCCTTGCTGAGCAAGGACCCGCCGCTCAACGTCGGTCACAATCCGCTGGCGGGCCTGACCTATCTGCTCGTGTACGCGCTCTACCTGCTGATGATGTTCACGGGTTTCGCGATGTATTCGGTGAGCGCGACTGGCTACATGGAGTTCTGGGAATTCCTAGTCCCGATCTTCGGCGGCCTGCAGACGGCGCGTTGGATCCACCACATCGCGATGTGGTTCATTTTGGGCTTCTTTGCCCACCACATCTGGAGTGCGATCCTCGTGTCGCGTCTCGAGGGCATGGGCCTGATCGACTCGATGTTCAGCGGCTACAAGTTCCTGCCGCGACATTGGCGGAAGCGGCTTTCGCTCAGTTGGCGCGACCGGGATCGACCGTACGAGGATGACTGAGCGCACACCGGTCCTTGTCCTGGGGCTCGGCAACGTCGTCTGCACGGACGACGGGGCGGGGATCGCCGCCGTACACACGCTCATTCGTGAGTATGAATTCCCGGAGGGTGTGGTGGTCGTGGACGGCGGCACGCTCGGTCTCTCGCTCCTGCCTCTGGTCGACAGCGCCGATCAGGTGATCCTCGTGGACGCGATCGCGGCCGACGGGCCGCCTGGAACGCAGGTTCGGATCGAGGGCGAAGAGGTGGCTCCGGCGGTCTACGAGCGCCTTTCACCGCATCAAATCGGGGTTGCGGACCTCTTGGCAGGGGCGAGCCTGCTCGATCGGTATCCGGACCGGGTGGTGATTCTCGGCGTGGTTCCGGACTCTATCGAGCTCGGGCTCGAACGAACGCCTGCCGTCCAGGCAAGCATCCCCGAGCTCGTCGAGCGCGTCGTCGAAGAGCTCAGGTCACTCGGGTACCGACCGGTCCCATCTACGGAGAGTCGCGATGAAGGCCATGGGAGCACTGCTCATGTCGCTCGCACTCTTGGGGTGTAGCGCCGTCAGCCCGTTCTCCGTGGACTACGACCAAGTCGAGGTCCCCATAGCCCAACTTTCGTCCGACGAAGCCCGTGCACGCGGAAGGGCACTGTTCAAAGCGAAGTGTGCGCTGTGTCACGGCGATCGGGCAGACGGAAACGGGGTGCGGAGCAAGGGGCTGTCCGGGAAACCAGTGAACTTCGGCAGCAGCGAATGGCGATCGAACACGACTGCGATCGCGGTCTTTGAAGTCTTGAGCGAAGGCGAGCGCGGCACTTCGATGCCTGCCTGGCCGACGCTTAGCGACGGGCAGAAGTGGGACCTCGTCGCTTATGTTCTCAGCATCGCTGAGGACGGACCGTGATGGCAGGGCATCGCATCGAGATACGAGGGACCGTGCAAGGGGTCGGTTTTCGGCCCTGGGTCTACCGTCTGGCGCGTCGTGTCGGCGTCGTCGGAAGAGTGCGCAACGACCCACGGGGTGTGACGATTGAAGCCTTCGGAAGCAAAGCGGTTCTCAAGCAATTTGTTCATGAATTACAAACAGATACGTTGCCTGCGGCACAGATCGTAGAGCTCTGCGAGACGACGATTCCGGACGAGGAGCTCGATGCCTTCGTGATCGAGTCCAGCGATGCCGACGGTCACAAGGCGCTGTCGATTCCGCCGGACCTCGCGACCTGTGAGGACTGCAGAAAAGAGGTGTTCGATCGTCATGACCGGCGATTCGGATATGCGTTCACCAACTGCACGGCGTGCGGGCCCCGCTTCACGATCGCCACCGGCATTCCGTACGATCGCGCGACCACGACCATGTCGCCATTCGTGATGTGCGCGGCATGCAGGTCAGAATACGACGACGTCGAAGACCGACGCTTTCATGCACAGCCCAATGCCTGTCCGGAATGCGGACCAGCGCTCAGCTTGGACCGACTCGACGGGCGAGCGGCGACCGAGATCAATGCGCTCGCGGACGCGGCGGAGCTCTTGTCGCGCGGGGGAGTGGTTGCGGTCAAAGGATTGGGTGGGTTTCACCTGGCATGCGATGCGACCGACGGAGCCGCTGTTCGTCGCCTTCGGGAACGCAAGCATCGTGACGAGAAGCCATTTGCCGTCATGGTGGGGAGCCTCGCTGCTGCACGGGCACTCGCGGAGATCAGCGCCGAGGAAGAGATTCTTCTCACGGCGGCCGAACGGCCCGTGGTCCTTCTGCGCGGGCAGCAAGACGCGGGTCTGGCGGTCGAAGTCAGCCCCGATACCTCGCTTTTGGGCCTGTTTTTGCCCTATACGCCGCTCCACCACCTGCTTCTCGACGCGGTTCAGCGACCTCTCGTCATGACCTCCGCCAACGTGTCGGATGAACCAATTTGCTACGATAACGACGAAGCCCGGGCGCGTCTCGAGGGGATTGCGGATGCGATCCTACTCCACGATCGTGAGATCGCGATGCGCTGCGACGACTCCGTCGGCCGAGTGATCGCCGGGGTGCCTACCCTCATGCGCCGGTCGCGCGGCTTCGTGCCGAGGCCGTTCTATTTGTCCCGCCCGGTGGCGCGTCCGGTCCTCGCCTGCGGTGCGCATCTAAAGAACACGTTTTGCATTGCGATGGGCGATACCGCTTACTTCGGACCGCACATCGGGGACCTCGAAACCGTGGCTGCACTAGATTTTTTCGAAGAAGCAATCGAACGGATGCAAACGATACTCGAGGTTCGTCCAGATATCGTTGCACATGATTTGCACCCTGGATACTTGTCGACGCGGTACGCGAAGACGCGCGACGATGTGACCCTGGTAGGCGTTCAGCATCACCACGCACATGTGACGAGCCTGATGGCGGAGCACGGAATACAGGGCCCCGTGCTCGGCGTGGCGTACGATGGCACGGGTTTTGGCGAGGATGGAACGTCCTGGGGCGGGGAGTTTCTGCGTTGTTCTAGAGAGCGATACGAACGCATGGCGACGTTTCGGCCGATTCGCTTGGCCGGTGGGGATCTCGCCATGCGCGAGGTTTGGAGAATCGGCTACGCGCTCTTGCACGACGCCTATGATGGCGCGCCACCAATCGATTCGATTTCGCTCCTGGGCGAGGTGAGCTCGAAGTCCATTGAGCTGGTGAAGCAAATGATCGAGCGCGGGCTCAACGCGCCGCAAGGGCGAGGTGTCGGACGTTACTTCGATGCCTTTGGCGCCCTGGCGCTAGGTCGAGCGCGGTCCACGTACGAAGGCCAGGTGGCGATTGCATGGGACCAGGTCGCAAACGAATCGGTCTTGGACGCGTACCCCTTCGAGATCGACCGCACGCGCACGCCCTGGGAGGTGGACCTTCGGCCGGCGGTGCGCGCAGCGGTCCAGGACCTCGGGGCGTCAGTGCCTGCCGGGGACGTTTCGGCGCGTTTCCACAACGCGCTCGTGGCGGTCACGGTAGAGCTGCTCGAGACGCTTTGGGCAGACCATGGCGACTTGCCCGTGGCATTGACGGGCGGGGTTTTTCAGAACGCCTGGTTGGCGGGTGGAATCGAGAGTCAAATATCCAATAAAAACCAGGTTTTGCGGCATCGCAACGTTCCGCCGGGCGACGGTGGAATCGCCCTCGGTCAGGCCTTGATCGCGGACGCCATTCTGGGAGACAAAGGTTGATGCCCCAAGGAGCTTTACCATGTGCTTAGGTGTTCCCGGCAAAGTGGTCGAAGTCGACCGTGAGAACCAGATCGCAACCGTCGATTTCTGGGGCGTGAAGAAACAGGTGCGCCTCGAGGTCTGTGATGCGCCGGTCGCTCCAGGCGACTTCATCTTGAATCACGTCGGCTTTGCGATCCGGCGAATTCCTCCGGAGGAAGCCGCCGAGACCTTGGCCTTGTACGACGAGCTTCTACGGCTTGCCGACGAGCAGGACCTGATGACGGCCGATGTACGCGCCGAGATCGCCGCAGCGCCCGATGCAGCGGATCGCTCCAAGAGAACCTCCAATGAATCCCAGTGACCCATTGGCTCAGTTGAAGTTTCGCGACCCCGAGCGGGCGCAAGGCCTCCGCGACGCGCTCGATCGCCTAGTGCACCAAGCCGACCACGCACCGGTATCGGTGATGCACGTGTGCGGGAGCCATGAGCAGGCGATCGCAAAGTTTGGGCTAAGAGCGGCATTTCCCCTAGATTTGCAGGTGATTATGGGCCCCGGCTGCCCGGTGTGTGTGACGGACGTGCCCGAGGTGGACGAGGCAGTCGCGCTCGCGAAACAGGGTGTTCGAATCGCTTCATACGGCGACATGCTGCGGGTGCCTGGCACCTCGCAGTCGCTTGCGGACGCTAAAGCCGAGGGCGCGAACGTGGACGTGGTGTACAGCGTGACCCAGGCCGTCGAGCTCGCGCGGGATCACGACGAGGAGATCGTCTTTTTTGCTTCGGGATTTGAAACGACGGCGGTCGCAACTGCGGCCGTGTTGGTCGACGATCCGCCCGAGAACTTTTCGGTGCTCTCCGCGCACAAATACATTCCCCCGGTGATGGAGATTGTCGCCGAGATGCCGGAGACCAAAATCGAAGGCTTCCTTGCGGCCGGGCACGCCGCCACGATTACGGGCTCGGCGGTGTTCGAGAAGTTCGTCGAACGGCATGGCCTGCCCGTGGTGATCGCTGGCTTCGAGCCCCTTGACGTCATGGCAGGCCTGGTGAAGCTCATGGAGGTCATCAACAGTGGCAGGCCAAGGGTGGAAAACGCCTTTCCGCGCTGCGTAACACGCGAAGGGAACGTTCACGCACAAAGGCTCTTGTGGAGGGTGTTTCGGGCGACTGGAGGTCGCTGGCGGGGCATCGCCCATGTCCCGAACGGGAACCTTCGCCTCCGAGATGAGTTCGCGAAGTACGACACGCGAAAGCGCTTCACCATCGACGCGTCGGCGCTCTGGAGTTACGCACCGCCGAAGCTGGTTCAGCAGTGCCAGTGTGGTGACATCATGGCGGGGATCGCATCACCGGCCGACTGTCCGCTATTTG
>CAMYJN010000093.1 GCA_947258625.1 uncultured Polyangiaceae bacterium
TGCGCAAGGAACGGTCGCTACTCAAGGAAGACGCTAAGAAGTTGACGCAAGACGCCGTGAAGTCGGACGTTGGGAAGTAGCCGACGGACCGATTTCCGTGGACACGCGCGTGCTGCCGAATGTAGGGTCATCAATCCTCCGGGCTGTGACGGCTACCGAATGCACGCCAACGTGACGTGACCGACCGGAGGCTAGGAGGTCCAGGGCCATGATCATCTTTCGCAAGCACTTCGCCATCGTTTCCCTTCTTCTCGCAGTCGTCTTGCTCGTCGGCGGAGTCCCCACCGATGCAGCAGCGAACGGGAAGAACGCCAAGGGTCCCTATAGCGCGCACGTGCGCTGGACCTCCTTCGGAATCCCCCACGTGCGCGCGAGCAACTGGGCTGGCCTCGGCTACGGCTACGGCTATGCCTTCGCGCGCGATAACGTGTGCACGCTTGCCGAAGACGTGGTCGAATCGACGGGCCAGCTCTCCCGCTTCTCCGGCCCGCTCGGCGGCAACCTTGCGAGCGACTTCGTGTGGGCGCTCTTCAACTCGGACGCGACGGCCCAGGCGAGCTTCGCGAAGCTCGACGGCGACATGCAGGAGCTGCTGCGGGGCTACGCGGCCGGCTACAACCGCTATCTCCGCGACACCGGCGTGTCCGCGTTGGCGGAGCCCTGCCGCGACGCGCCCTGGGTGAGGCCGATCACCGAGATCGACATGCTTAAGGTGCTGAACAAGCTCACCCTGCGTGCGGGCGTAGCGAACTTCATCAACGCACTCGTCGGGGCCGCGCCGCCCGCCCCCGCAACAGCGGCTATCGACACGAAGAAGGCCGCGCCTACAGCCCCGGTCGGAAGCGCCGCCGAGGCCCAGCGTCTGCTCGCGCAGACCGACCTGCCGACCTGGGACGTCCATGCCTTCGGGAGCAATGCCGTTGCCCTCGGGCGCGACCTCACCAACGACGGCCGGGGCGCACTGCTCGGGAATCCGCACTTTCCGTGGTTCGGCATAAACCGTTTCCACGCGGTGCACCTGACCATTCCAGGCCGCTATGACGCGATGGGAGCAGCGATTTACGGCTTCCCGCTCGTCAGCATCGGCTTCAACCGCTTCGTGGCCTGGAGCCATACCGTCTCGACGGCCCGTCGCTTCGTGGTGCGCGAGCTCACGCTCGCGACCGGCGATCCCACGTCCTACGTCTACGACGGCGAAACGATTCCCATGACGACCGAGACCGTGACCGTCGACGTCCTCCAGCCAGACGGCTCGCTGGCCCCGGCGAGCCACACCTTCTACCTGACACAGTTCGGCCCGATGATGATCCTGCCCCCGCTCGCCTTGTGGTCAGCGACTACGGGGTATGCGTTCACCGACGTGAACGTCGGGAACATCCGCGGGTTCAAGCAGTACCGCGAGATGGGAAGCGCGCGTAGCGTCGACGAGCTCGAGCAGGCCATCGAGAGCAACCTGGCGCTGCCCTGGGTCAACACCATCGCGGCGGACCGCCACGGAAACGCCTACTACGGCGACATCTCGACTGTGCCCCACGTGACCGACACCAAGCTCGCCGTCTGTGCCAACACCTTCGTGGCGCAGGTGCTCTCGGGAGCGAGGGTCTACACGCTGGACGGCTCGACATCGGCCTGCGACCTGGGCTCCGACCCCGACGCGCCGCAGGCGGGCATCTTTGGAGCGAGCAACCTCCCGAGCATCCGCCGAGACGACTACGCGCAGAACTCGAACAACAGCTACTGGCTCGCGAACCCAGACGACAAGCTCGAGGGCTTCCCGTCGATCATCGGCACCGACGAGGGCGGTCAGCAGAACCTGCGCACGCGGCTCGGGATCAACCAAATCCAGGACCGCATCGACGGCACCGACGGCCTGCCGGGCTCGGGCTTCGATCGGCAGTGGCTCCAGGACGTCCTCTACCAGAACCGCAATCACAGCGCAGAGCTTCTCCTCGACGGCGTGCGCACGCTCTGTGACGAAGAGGATAACCAGGTGGATGTCGGCGGGGGCAACATCGTGGACGTGTCGGAGGCCTGCACGATCCTCGGCGCATGGGACGGGACCAACGACCCCGACCGCGTGGGGCCGCACATCTGGCGCGAGTTTTACAACCGGGTGAACAACACGCCGAACCTGTACGCGGTGCCCTTCGAAGTGAATGATCCCGTGTACACGCCCCGCGACCTGAACGTCGGCGATCCCGCGGTGCGCAGCCAGGCGATGATCGACCTGGCGGGCGCGGTGCAGCGCCTCGCAGACGCTAGCATCCCGCTGAACATCGCCTGGGGCGCGGTGCACTTCGACACCCGAGACGGCGAGACCTTCCCGATCCACGGGGGTCCGGGCGGTTCGGGTGTCTACAACGCGATCTCGTCGGGGGGGCTCATCGACGGCGTCGGCTACACGCCCATCTTCGCCGGCTCGAGCTATATCCAGACGGTGCGCTGGTCCGGCAACTGGCCGGACGTGCGGGCTATCGTCACCTACTCGCAGTCCACCGACCCGGACAGCCCGCACTTCTCCGACATGACGCAGGTCTTCTCCGACCAGGAGTGGGTCGCGTTCCCGTACCGGATGGGCGACATTCAGCACGACCTGGTCGAGCACAAGTTCTTAAAGGAGCAGCGCTAGCGAAGAAGATCGCGGAAGCACATGGCCGTTTTCGGACATCGGGAGGTCCCCGAAAACTGCTTCTAATTTGATATCCGCTAAGGCATGCTCCGGCCTTCCCCCATCCCGTCCTCGGACGCTGCGTCGGCGGCGTATCCGAAAAGAGAACAACCAAAATACCTGGAGGCCGACATGAGCATCCGCAGCTGTCTCATCGCATTTGTTCCCGTGATCCTGCTACTCACGAGCTTGGACGCCAGTGCGAAGAAGCACAATGGCGACAACGTCGTCGAGATCCCATGTCTCGATGGCGAGGTCGAAGTGATCCTCGACAGGGATGGCGTACCGCACATCTTCGCAGAGAATGACCACGACCTCCTCTGCGCCGAGGGCTATGTGCATGCGCGCGACCGCTTCTTCCAGATGGACCTCACGCGGCGCGAGGTGAGCGGTGACCTCGCCGAGCTGTTGGGTCCCGCCGAGCTCGACAGCGACATCCAGAACCGCACCATCGGTCTACGCCGAGCGGCGGAGCGCAGCGCTGCGGTGCTCACACCCAACGAGATGGCGCTGCTCCAGGCTTATGCGGATGGCGTCAATGCCTACATCTCAAACAATCCGCTTCCAATCGAGTACGGGCTGCTCGAGCTCACTACAGTGCGACCATGGGATCCGATCGACACACTCGTTATCGGTAAGGCGATCGCGGCAAGCCTGTCGCTCGACATCGACATCGGCCCAACGCTGCAGCTCCAAGCCTTCATTGAAGCTGGCGCGGCTGGCGGCTTTGACGGCCAGGCGCTTTTCTTCGAGGACGTTCGCCGCGCTGCGCCCATGGATCCGGCCTCAACGGTGCCGGACGCCACAGGGGAGCCGCCCTTTCTCGCCAAGGCGCTCAAGGTGAATCGGATGCGGCTAGCTAGCGCCGCCGCGGGTGCGAGGCAGGTGCAGAAGAAGCTCGAGCAGGTGCCCAACATCGCCAGGGCGATGCACCGGCGCGAGCTAGAGATCGGCAGCAACGAGTGGGGCGTGGCCGGCGCGCACACCAGCAGCGGTCGCCCGATCATCGCGAACGACCCCCACCTCTCGCTCAACGTCCCCTCTACCTTCTACGAATGGCATCTCGTGGTTGAGGACGATCCGACCAGCGGACCCATGAACGCGAGCGGCGTCGGCTTCCCGGGCGCGCCAGGCGTGATCCTCGGGCAGAACGAGCACATCACCTGGGGCGCGACGACGAACCCGATGGACGTCAGTGACATATTCCAGGATACGCTCACGGTAGGCCCCAGTTGCGCGGAGACGGGCAGCCCCGCCTGCATCGAATCGGACGGTGTGAAACATGCAGTCGTCATTGAGTCCACGGTGTACCGCGCGAACGATCCGAACAGCGGCACCCCTAATGACGTGAATCCGGTTCCCCTTAATCCCGAGCAGACCATCATCGCCACCGTGCCGTTCCGCAGCTTCGGGCCGATTCTCGACATCACCGATCCGTCAGTCATCGTGGGGGGCGGCACGACCACCGCCCTTGTACTCCAGTTCACAGGGTTCCACGCGACGCGCGAGCTCTCCGCCTTCAGCGCCTGGAACCGGGCTCAAAACCTCAACGAGTTCGTCGATGGGCTCCAGGACTTCGACTTTGGCTCGCAGAATTGGGCCTATGCAGACGCCGAAGGGAATCTCGCGTACTTCTCGAGCGCCGAGAACCCGCTGCGCGCGGATCTGGAGAACGGCGGCGTCGTAGGGCTGCCGCCCTACTTCATCCGCGACGGCTCGGGACCGAACAACTGGGTGCCCGACCCCGCTCAAAGCCAGGGGCAGGCGATCCCGTTCGAGGTCCTTCCCTTCGACGAAATGCCGCAGACGGTGAATCCAGAGAACGGCTTCTTCGTGAACGCCAACAACGACCCGGCCGGCGTGAGCCTCGACAACAACCCGTTGAACCAAGTCAGGCCCTCGAAGCCCACCGCCATCTACTATCTGAATCCGTCCTTCGCCATCGGCATGCGCGCCGGGCGAATCACGCGGCTCGTTCGAGACAAGATCAAGGCGGGCAAGAAGATCAGCTATGGCGATATGCAGGATTTCCAGGCCAACACGCAGCAGCTCGATGCGGAGCTGATGACGCCTTTCCTGCTGGAGGCGTTTGAGAACGCCAGCGCACCCGGTGCACCCGCCGAATTGGCGGCCCTCGCAGCCGATCCAGGCGTCGCCGAGGCGGTCGGGCGCCTCTCGCAGTGGGACTTCTCCACGCCAACGGGCATCCCGGAGGGTTATGATGCCCACGATAACAACGGCAAACGCACCCCCTCAGTGCCGAAGAACGAGGCCGAAGCCAGCGTCGCCGCGACGCTCTACAACGTGTGGCGCGCCAAGGCCATCAACGCGACCATCGGAGCGACGCTCGCGGATGTTGGATTGGGCGTGGGCTCGAGCGATGCGCTCAAGGCCTTGTTCAACCTGCTGTCGCAAGACCCCTTCACCGGTGTGGGTGCTTCGGGTGTGGACTTCTTTTCCGATCCCGCGGCGCTCGCCTCGGCCGACGAACGCCGTGACGCAACGTTATTGACTGCGATGCGCGCTGCGCTCGACCGCCTCGCCGAGGACGAGTTCGCCCCGGCCTTCGGCAACTCGACCAACCAGGACGACTACCGTTGGGGCAAGCTGCACCGCATTACTTTCGACCATCCGCTGGTGCCAGCTTTCTCGATCCCACCCGCGGCGGGCTTCGACAATGTCTCGCCACAGCTCTCGGGCCTCGCGCGCGACGGCGGCTACGGCGTGGTGAACGCTTCGAGCTTCAGCGCGACGGCCGACTCGCTGAACGGGTTCAAGTTCGGCGGTGGCCCGGTCCGGCGCTACGTAGGCGAGGGCGGCGTGAACTGGGGCCCTGTGGGCGACATTCGCGGGGTGAACGTGATGCCCGGCGGCCCGTCCGAGGATGCGTCGAGCCCCGAGTATGCAACGCAGCTCGGCACCTGGCTCACGGCGGACTACCACAAGGTGCGCATGAGCAGACAACCGAACCAAGCGAACGCCATCTCGATCGAGACGTTCGTAGCGCCCTAGGAGAGCTCTCTGTCCCGCCTCAGGGCTGGGCTGCTCTGAATTCGATCGCCCGATGACGGTGGACCGATTCACCGGGCGATCCAGAGCCGCAGAGGCCGTGACGGCAACGAGCTGATCCCGACTCCCACAATTTCTCCCACACACCACAAACAACTAGAACGACACGCAACACCCGGAGACAGGATCCCCTCAGTTCTTCGGGGATTTCTCACTGATTCTGGTCACTCAGTTTACGTAGGGGAGCTTCCCCTTAATTGCGCCGCTTTGGATGCTCCCGGAAAGATTGGTGGCTTTGGCGATGCCGAAGTCGGCGAGCTTGACCTCGCCCGCGTTACTGAGAAGCACGTTCGAGGGTGACACGTCGCGATGGATGATGCCGGCAGCGACGCCGTTCTCGTCTGCGGTGTGCGCGAAGTCGAGCACGCGCGCGATGTGTCCGTGGTGCAGCAGCGCCGACAAACGGGCTTCGCGAAGGAACATCTCGACGAAATCCGCATCGCCCGCGAACGTGGGCAAGATGCGCTTGAGACAGACGCACTGCTCGAAGCCTCCGGGGCCCCGGCGGACGGCGACGAACGTCTCGGCCATGCCGCCGACGCCGAGCCGCTTCAGGAACTCGTAGTCGCCGAAGTGCTCGGAGGTCGTGGGGGCCATGAGCGGAGCAAGGTGCCATAGCCGCGCTCAACGGCCCGGCGCTTCAATCCAACGGTCGCGAGCAGGGCGTACAGTCAGTGAAGCACCGAGTTGGGTAGCTTGACCCCAAGTGCCGAAACGCCGAAGATTGTGTGGTCGACGGAGTTCTGAGGAGGCACAGGCCGCCCCCGCACCAGAACGACAACGCCCCGACCGAAGCCGGGGCGTGCCGAGTCGGATCTTGTGCGAGCGTCATGGAGCGGGCTTCTGTGGCGACCCTGCACCCACATCAGCGGCGGCGGCCAGCAACGAAGAAGAACTCGACGGGCTCCTTCCTGGATAAGCCGGGGGTGAGGAAGCGCTGGTAGCGGGGGTCGAACGCCAGGTTCCGCTGAAGGAAGGCGACCGTGTAGAGGCTCGTCGCGCGGTGCGCCTCGGTGGCGGATCACCCCCACCTCCCATCGCCTCATACATTCCAGACCCGGAGACTCGATATGAGGTAGCGACCGTCCCACGTTGAACTGTGAACACGATCCGTGACCGGGCGTGGAGCGCGAATAGCTTGGGTAGCGCCCGTCCCACGTTGAACTGTGAACATGATCCGTGAGCGGGCGTGGAGCGCGAATAGCTGAGCCGCACAGCACCGGAAGTGGCCCCTCCGTCAAGGCAAAGCACGATGCCTTCCGCGGAGAGGCCGCCCTTCTTTTCGCGCGCTTCAGCCGAACCCCGGAACGCTGACGCCGACGCCGACGCTGACGCTGGCACTGACACTGGCACTGACGCTGGCACTGACACGGCCACGGTCACGGCCACTGCCACGGTCACGGTCACTGCCCTACGGCCACCGCCCCGGCCCGCCCCCCTCGAAGCCCTCAGCGCTCGGTGCCCTTCTTCTCGAAGGCGGCCTTCTGCTCCGGCGTCGCTTCCGTTTGGTGCTTCGCTTTCCACTGGGCATACGGCATGCCGTAGATGATCTCGCGTGCGCCCGCCTTGTCGAGGCTCATGCCTTTTGCTTCGGCCGCCTCTTGGTACCAGCGCGACATGCAGTTCCGGCAGAAGCCGGCGAGGTCCATCAGGGCGATGTTTTGTACGTCGGTCCGCTCGCGAAGGTGCGCGACCAGCTTTCGAAACGCCGCGGCTTCGAGCTCGGTTCTCGTTTGTTCGTCCAACTCCATGGAGAGAAACCTAAGGCCGTCAGCCGCTGAACGCCATGGGCACGCGGAATCGCCAACCGAAACTAACGCTCTTTCATTTTTCGAACCCAGTCGTCTGCGATGGACTTTGCTGCATCACGGCCGCCAAGGCCAAACGCGAGCGCGGCCGCGACGGCGACGCTGCCCAGGGTGAAGCCAAACGCCATGCTGACGATGTTGTCGGCTAGTCCCATGGCCTTGAGGCCCATCGCGAGCACCAGGCCGAGGATTGCG
>CAMYJN010000094.1 GCA_947258625.1 uncultured Polyangiaceae bacterium
GTCGGTGACGGCGGGACCTCCTGGGCTGTGGCCTGTGAGTCACGCGATGGGCTGGGCGTTTCGTCCCCCAGAATCGCCTCGATCGAATCCACGACGGTTTGCCATCGCGGGTCCTTCGTAGATCCATGCCAGCCGGAAATGTCCGTGCTTTGTATCCGTGCAAAACCAAAGGGCGGGTCTGTTGTATCGATACTCAATGGAACGAGCACGCTGTTCTTTTTCGCGTACTCGGCCTCTTCCTTCACGTAGTCGGAGTCCACGGAGTGTTTCGACCAAAGCACGATGACCGCGTCGCTTTGCTCGAGCTCGTGGTAGATGTACGTGTCGAACGTCATCCCAGCCGGGATCTTCGCGTCCCAAAACACCCCATAACCACGCTGGCTCAGCGCCCCGGCCATTTGCTTCGCAACCGCCTTGTCCTCGTGGCTGTATGAAATGAAAAGCTTTCTCGACATCGTCTCGAACGCTGCCCTAGTGGGTTGCGAGCCTACAATCGATCGGGGCCGTGTGCAGCCCTGCTGCGTCGGGGAACATTCTGGAGTCACGGCGGTGCATTTGCGACCGCGCTAATAACACCCACGGACTGCTGAGCGGGTGGTCGCACACGCGACGTAACCCACGTCGGTTTGCCTCCATTCTCCCCCGACGGGCCTGATGCCGGGCGGTCGTGAGGCGGTCCCTGGACACGATCGGCTTCGTCCAAGTACACCTCGTCGGGTGTTTGTCCGACAAAAGCGTGATGAGAGATTTGGGTATTGTGCCTCTCCTATTAAGCCCTACCCTTCGCGTGCGTCGAGCCACGCTTGGTTGGCGTCGACCATCACCGCTGAGAGCGTGACTTCCTGATCGAAGGCGTACTTGCGAACGCGCTTGTGAAGATCGACCGGGAGGTGGATCGAAGTGTCGCGGAAACGCTCTCGGGCTTCTGGAAACCTTTCGGCGAACCATTCGACCTGAGCGGGCGTCATGGATGAATCATCGACATCGGCCCTCGCGGACGTCATCATGCGTGTGCAGGTCGCCACGTCGATCAGGCAAGTTCACGGCACCCATGACTTCCGAAAAACCCAGACGTTCGAGCGTGCCCCCTCGGACCACCACGGAATCCGATGTTCGCCCTGCTATAGGAGGGAACGAACGGCGGCTCGCCGACCGTTCGCCTTCCGATGCTGAGATCGAGATCTTGTCACCAGTTCAGCAGATCGCGTCAGCCGTCGATGTGAGTAAGACCGGGATTCAGATCTCGCTCGATGAGTGGCTCTCTGCGGGCACGGTGTGTGATCTCCGGATCACGACCCACACGGGCCGAACGATCCTGAAACGCGCGCGCGTCGTCTGGACCCGACGGGGGGGTGAGCGATGCGTGTCCGGGCTGGAAGTTGTGGGATCGATCGCGCCGCACACACCCGACGACGACTGATCAAGCAGGTCGATAGTGGTGCCCCAAAGGACGCGGCGAATGCTGACCCATGGCCCTTCCGTGCGACACCTCTTGCTGGCGCCTTGACGGGTTCCTGGATCGCGGCTTCCCTCCCCCCATGTCTTTCCCCCAACCGCTCCGAGCAGTTGTCACGGGTGCGGGCAGCGGCTTGGGCCGGGCGTTGAGCCTTGACCTCGCCAAGCGCGGCGCCTCGTTGATCGTCTCCGACATCGATCGGTCTTCCGCAGAAGAGACCGCTCAGCTGGTTCGCCAACAGCAGACGGAGGCTGAAGTTATCCCGTGCGACGTGACCGATCGCGACGCCGTGTTTGCCCTCGTCGACGAAACCGAGAGGCGGCTCGGGGGCATCGACCTCATTGCCAACAACGCCGGCGTCGCAGTCGCCGGACCCTTCGACGAGATCTCGACCGAGGACTGGCGCTGGGTGGTCGACATCAATCTTTGGGGTGTGATCTACGGTTGCCAGGCGGCGGTTCCGAAAATGCGCGCTCAAGGGTGCGGCTACATCATCAACGTTGCGTCGTCCGCGGGCCTCTTGTCCCCGCCAGGCACGTCCGCCTACAACGTCACCAAGACGGGTGTCGTGTCTCTGAGTGAAACCTTGTACGCTGAATACAAGCTCGAAGGTATTCGCGTCGCGGTGGTGTGCCCGACATTCTTCCGGACGAACATCATCGCAACCGTTCGAGGCGCCACTACCGCCAAGGAGAAGGCACGGGCCATCCGGTGGATGGAACGCTCCAAAGTGCAGGCGCCCGGTGTCGCCAAAGCCGCGATCGATTCGGTGCGCGATGGCAAACTCTATGTGCAACCAATGCGCGATGGGCGGAAGGCATGGCGCCTCAAACGACTAGCCCCGGAGCGGTTCTACGACTCGCTGAGCAAGTCCCATCACAAGTACCGCCAACGCCGCCACAAGTCCTGAGCAACCGCGGCCAACCAACCCTGCTATCTACCCGCTGATAGATGAGATGAAGCGCAATAGGAGAACAAGACCACCGCGGGTTCACCTCGAGCGTCTTGGCGGAAAATCCCCGCCGTGGGAGGGCGGCGGCCCCCATCCTCAAAATCAAACGCGAGTCACTCCACCAAGCCCTCGCTGACGAGATCGAGCGGCTCTACCTTCCACATGGCCAATAGCGCATGCCGAGTGGTACGCTCGATACCCGGCCAAAAAAAAGGCGCCGGTGACGGAGAACCATGGGACAGCAACACACTTTGGTGCACCGGCTTGCTGACTGGGCCGAGCGAAAGCCGGATACTCCGTCAATCCACGAGAAGAAGGAGGACGGGTCATGGCGGACCTACACCTGGGCCGAGTACTGGACTGCCGTCAGGGACACAGCCAAGGGGCTCATTGCCTTGGGGCACGAGGTCGGCGACTGCGTTGCACTGGTGGGCGGCTCCCGCTGTGGTTGGGTGATCTCCCAGTTCGCGATCCAGGCGGCCCGCGGTGTTCCGGCGCCGATCTACACCAATAACACCGCCGAGCAGACCGCCTACATCGCCCAGCACGCTAGGACGAAGATCGCCATCGCCGACACGGCCGAGCAGCTCGGCAAGTACCAGGCGGGCATCGAGCAAGGCCTGATGAGCGCTGAGCACCTCATCCTAATGGACAAGCCTGCGGATGATGACCACCGTGTGATGTCCCTGGAGCAACTCCAGGCGCTGGGCCGTGAGCAGGGCGATGCGGAGCTCGACAAGCGGATTGCCGAGATCACGACCGATGAGACGGCCCTGCTCATCTACACCTCAGGCACGACAGGGCTACCCAAAGGCGTCCAGCTTAGTCATCTGAACATGACCTCGATGACCGAGGGGATGTTGGAGCGCTTCGATGTCTTTCGGCCCGAGACGCCCGACAGTGCGCCCTTCCGCATCGTGAGCTACTTGCCGCTGTGCCATATCGCCGAGCAGATCGCGACCAACTTCATCCAGCTCGCCACTGGCGGACAAGCCTTCTTCTGCTCCGACATGACACAGATCAAGGACTATCTCACCGAGGTGCACCCCACCGTGTTCCTCGGCGTTCCGCGCGTCTGGGAGAAGTTCCAGGGAGTGCTGGAGAGCCGTTTTGCGGAAGCCTCCGGACTCAAGCGGAAGCTCGCGAGCTGGGCACGCAAGACCGAGCTCGCATGCTTCGAAAGGGAGGTCGCCAGCGGACAGCCCTGCTCGTCACTATCGCGGACACTCGCGAAGAAGCTGGTGATCTCCAAGATCCACGCCGGGCTCGGTCTGGACAAGCTCGTTCTGGCCGTGACGGGAGCGGCCCCCATTTCCCGGGGGACGCTGGACTTCTTCGCCTCGATCGGCATCGTGATCTACGAGGTCTACGGGATGAGCGAGACCACTGGGGTCGTCACCTGCTCGAAGTACGGGGAGCCGCACCTTGGAACCGTGGGGCGCGCGGTGCTTGGCGTCGAGGTCAAGACTGCCGAAGACGGAGAGATCATCGCCAAGGGTCCCACCATGACCAAGGGCTACCTCCACGACCCGGAGAAAACCGCCGAGCTGATTTCACCGGACGGGTGGGTGCATACCGGAGACCTGGGAGTGATCGACGAGGACGGCTATCTGCGCATCACCGGTCGGAAAAAGGACATCCTAGTCACCGCCGGCGGCAAGAACGTCGCCCCAGCCGAGATGGAGGCCTACATCAACCAGATCCCCGGCGTTGGCCAAGTTGTGGTCGTTGGGGACAAGCAGCCATATCTCACAGCGCTCATCACGCTTGACCCCGAGGCACTTGATGTTCTCTGCGACGACGCCGGTATCGCCATGGGCCCGCTCGCCGAGGTCGCCAAGAACGAGCGCGTCCAGTCCTTCCTCACGAAGCGCGTGGAATCGGAATGCAACAGCAAGGTGGCCCGCCACCAGACGATCAAGAAGATCCGAGTGTTGCCCGTCGAGCTCACCGTGGACGGCGGCGAGATGACCCCGACCATGAAGGTCAAGCGCAACGTCGTCGTGGAGAAGTACAAGGACGAGATCACAGCGCTGTACGCGTGATCACAACGACTACAACTCCCACGCCGGGACGGGCGCGCCAAGCGGCTTTGCGATGCTCAGCGAGGCCCTGCCCGCATGTAAGGAGAAGCGGCCCGAGCTGCGCACCGACGGCACTTCAAGGTGAGACATCATGCCATCGCAGCGATGCCGGTTTGCGGAGCGGACAAACGCAAGCTCTACAAGCTGCTCTCCTTCGAGAGGAAGGCCGCAGAGCGAAAGCTTCGGGTGAAGATCAAGGGCTGCGAGGGTGTCAAACACGCCCTTGTCGCGATAGAAGCGCGAGATCGGATCCGGCACAGCCCGTCGAGGCGCGCCCATTCGTCGGAATGGTCTTCGAGCCATGCGCGATAGTCGTCGATGTCGGCGCGGCCGAGTTCCCGGATGCGCCGGTCGACGCGTTTGCACACCTGTCTGCGGACCTTGCGAAACCCGGGCCAGCGCATATGCAGCTGCGGCAGGGCCCACTGCAGGAAGCGCACGCATTGCTCATCGTTCACGGAGGTATGATAACAACCGTGAGACCCGCCTATGATGAATTCATTCGCAAAATCTGAGCACGCCCGCGTTTCTCGCGAAATCGAGGTCCGTTTCTACACCGAACTCAACGATTTCCTGCCGCCCGAGAAGCGGCAGCGCGCGTTCAATTACGTTTTCACCGGTACCCCATCCGTCAAAGACACTATCGAGGCAATCGGCGTCCCTCACACGGAGATCGACGTCATCCTCGTCGATGACAAGTCGGTCGACTTTGGCCACCTACTGAAAGGCGGTGAGCGGGTGGCCGTCTATCCGATGTTTGAGCGATATGATGTCTCTCCCGTGACGCGGCTTCGACCCGCGCCATTGCGTGTCACCCGATTCATCGCCGATGTACATCTCGGCTCTCTGGCGAGGTATCTGCGTCTGCTCGGTTTCGATACGATCTGGGAACGAGATCTGTCTGATGAGGCCATCGTGCAGACTGCTGTTTATGAGAAGCGAATCATCCTGACTCGGGACAAGGGCATCCTGAAGAATGGACGAGTGACGCACGGGTACTGGTTACGGGCGACCGATCCCAAACTGCAGCTCGAGGAAGTCATTCGCGCGATCGATCTTGCCGACGATGTCAGCCCGTATACGTGCTGCATGGAATGCAACGGTGAGCTGGAATCGGTCAAGCGGTCAGAGGTCGCTCGGTCGGTTCCGCTGCAGGTCTTCCTCGTCTATCGGGACTTCAAGCGCTGCACGAGCTGCCACCGCGTTTACTGGCGGGGCTCGCATCTGAGGCGACTGGACAAGATCGTCGAGAGAGCCAAAAACGCCACGTCCGCCGGGAAGCCGGCTGAAGAGCCATGCGGACGATTGCGTCGCTGATCGCAGTCGTCACAGCCTGTTACGTGCTGTTGGCTGTCTTGCTGTATGTCTTTCAGGAGCGGATGGTATTTCTTGCGGGGCTGCCGGGTCGCGCGCTCGAGGCAACACCACAGGATGCAGGCTTCAATTATGCTGACGTCAGCCTCGAGACCAGCGACGGAATCTCGCTTCATGGCTGGCATGTCTATGCTCCCGGCGCACGCGGAACGGTCCTGTTTCTGCATGGCAACGCCGGCAACATATCGCATCGACTCGACAGCATAGCGGTCTTCCACGAGCTCGGACTCGATACCTTCATCATTGATTACCGTGGCTACGGTCAGAGCCAGGGGAAGCCGAGCGAAGAGGGAACCTACCGGGATGCCGAAGCGGCCTGGGAGTATCTGGTCACTGAACGCGGCATGGATCCAGCGCGCATCATCGTGTTCGGGCGCTCGATCGGCGGTGGCGTCGCGGCCTGGTTGGCAGCGAGGCGCAAGCCAGCGGCGTTGATCGTCGAATCGAGTTTCACGTCGGCGGCCGACATGGCGGCCCATCTCTACCCGTTTCTGCCTGCGCGGCTCATCTCCCGACTCCGATACCCTGTTGCCGACTACGTCGCAAGCGCCGAGTGTGCGGTTCTCATCGTGCATAGCCGTGACGACGAGATCATCCCGTTCAAGATGGGTAAGGCGCTGTATGAGGCCGCACCGGCGCCGAAGGCGTTTGTAGAGCTCAGGGGCGATCACAACTATGGATTTCTCCTGTCCCGTGATCGTTACTTGCGAGGGCTTGCGACGTTCGTCGCGGATCGCTTGGATGTCCAGGACGATGCCCGGGAGCGATGACGCCAGGACACCGGGACTTGCGGAGCGCCTCGAGAAACATGTCCGGGTGCTTTCGGAAACCATCGGCGAACGAAACCTGTGCTGTCCAACGGCCCTTGCACTGCTACGTCCGCGGACATTTCCAAGATCGATGTGCGCAACTGCGACACCCCGGTAATCAAAGATGAAATCGCCCTCCCCTGCAGCCCGAGCTAGCTCGACAAAGCCGGGTGTGCCAGACACCGAGCCATGCCGCAGCTCCTCCGAAGCCGTCGCAGCTATGACCATCGGATCCGAAAGATCATCTGCGCACAACACCCAAATGCCCCATCATGCTTTTGACGGACAGACACCCGACGAGGTGTACTTTGGCCACGCCGATCGTGTCCGGGACCGGCTCGCCGCCGCCCGGCATCAGGCTCGTCGAGCAAGAATGGAGGCAAACCGACGTGAGTCATGTCGCGTGTGCACACCACCCACTCAACAATCCATGAGTGTTATCAACGCCGTCGCAAATGCTCCACCGTGACTCCAGAATGTTCACGGACGCAGCAGGGCTGCTCAGAAAGCTCGCCCGGAAGGCGATTCAGAAGACCTCGCATCCGGGGACCTGGCGCCACTTCGTCGCGAGCCGCGACGCCGAGCGCGACGCCCGTGCGATTCGACTTGTGCGGCAACGAGAGCGGGAACGCGGCCGTTCCCGCGAAGAAAGGGAATCGTGAGATTCTGCTAGATGCAGTGGAGATCCAGTTCGGTGATCCGAACGCGGGACGAAGTGCACCGCAAGTCGACGCCAAAGCTCTGCCCGGTAGGATACCGGATACGCGGAGTCACGCGCCAACATTGGCCAGGCTCCCCACGAATTCGAGAGGCGAAGCTCATCGAGCGAACGTAAATACCCAGAAACACGAGGCAATTTGCTACGATCCCGATCAGGCGGCCGCGGCGGTGGACACGCTGGTTGTTCGGGGGATAGCGTCGCCGCTTTCAGGAGGGCCACATGGACTTTGTTGTTGGAGCGACCGGCACGGTCGGCGGTGAAATCTGCGCACTACTCACCAAGGAGGGGCGAAAGGTCCGCGGGCTCGTCCGCCCGCAGTCC
>CAMYJN010000095.1 GCA_947258625.1 uncultured Polyangiaceae bacterium
GAGCGAGACCCCTGGCACGATACTTCGCGTCGGTTTCGCATCCGTCGGTTTGCAGGCCCGGAGTGCTTTCTCGAGCACCTCGAAGGGGTCCGGGTCGCGCACTTGACCGACCTGCACGTCGGCCGGGTCACGCCGATGGAGGTCCAGTACGACGCGGCCTCGATGACCAACGCCGGCAAGCCCGACATTGTGGTCATCAGTGGCGACTTCGTCTGCCACAGCCAGGTGTATCTCGAAGATCTCACCGAGGTGATCAGCCAGATCGACGCGCCCGTTTTCGCCGTCCTCGGCAATCACGATCACTGGGCAGGAGCGGGCCCGGTGCGGGAGGCGCTTCGACGCGGCGGCGCCGAGGTGCTCGACAATGCGAACACCACCATTCACGTCGGGCACCAGGCCTTGCAGGTCGTCGGCCTGGACGATGCCTATACCGGTCACGCGGATCGACGTGCGGCGCTCAAGGGCTTGCGGGTTGATCTGCCAGTCATCGGGCTATCACACATCGCCGAGGAAGCCGATGCGCTCTGGGAGGCTGGCGTGCCGCTGGTGTTCTCCGGTCATACGCACGCCGGGCAGATTACGGTAGCCCGGCTTCACGAGCTGTCGGTAGGGAAGCTCGCCGGGCACAAGTACATCCATGGGCTGTACGGTTCGCGGGGCACCGATGATCCGCAGGGTGCAGTCTATGTCGGCGCTGGGGTGGGGGCTGCAATCGTTCCTCTCCGATTGGGCGAGCGCGCCAAGCGCGAGGTGGCATTCTTCGAGCTGGGCACGCAACCCGGCGCCTTCGACGAACATCACGGCGAGCAGGAGGCTCACCCGGGCCGCATTCCTTCCGAGAAGACCAAGGAGCGTCGGGCGCAGGCCGTGCTTCGCAAGCATCAAAAGCGCAAGCGCCGAAACGGAAACAACGCCGGCTTCAACTCCTGAAGTGCGGTGGCTTATCCATGGCCGGCGAGGAACTGCTCAGCCTCGAGTGCGGCCATGCAACCGCTTCCGGCCGCAGTAACCGCCTGGCGCCACTTCTTGTCCTGTACGTCGCCTGCTGCAAACACACCGGGGATGTTGGTCTGCGTCGAATCGGGCTTGGTGAGGATGTAGTCCTGATCGTCCGTGTCGATTTGGCCCCTCAAGAACGCAGTGTTTGGCGTGTGGCCGATCGCGAAGAAGAGGCCGGCCACGGGGATGTCTCGCTCCTCGTTGGTCTTCAGGTCTTTGACGCGGACGGCCTCGAGGAAATCCGCGCCCTTCGCCTGCGTGACGACGTGTGACCAGAGAATCTCGATCTTCGGGTTGTCCAACGCACGCTGCTGCATGATCTTCGAAGCGCGAAGCTCGTCGCGGCGGTGAACGAGGTACACCGTCGAGCCGTACTTGGTGAGGAAGGACGCCTCTTCAACCGCAGAGTCTCCGCCGCCGATCACCGCCAGAGGCTGATTGCGGAACGCCGGAAGCGCGCCGTCGCAGACCGCGCACGCCGAGATGCCCTTCTGCCAGAGCTCTCCATCGTCGGCCCCTGGGATCTCGAGCCGCTTGGCGGTCGCGCCGGTCGCGATGATGACCGAGTCCGCGCTACCCTCCTGGGCGTCGGCTTTGAAGCGGAACGGCCGGCTCGACAAGTCGATCTCGTTGACCGTTTCCGTGTGGATCGTCGTGCCGAAGCGCTCCGATTGCGCGCGAAAGCGATCCATCATGTCAGGGCCCATGATGCCCTCCGGGAAGCCTGGGTAGTTCTCGACGTCGGTGGTCGTCGTCAACTGGCCGCCGGCGGCGATGCCTCCGGCCATGAAGCCTTCGAAGAGCACGGGTTTCAGCTCGGCCCGCGCCGCGTAAATCGCTGCGGTGTGGGCTGCGGGTCCACTTCCGATGATCAAGAGTCGATGGCTCATGCTGCTCCTTTTTGACGCCCGGGTTATGCATACCCCCGGCCCGGAGTGCAACCCCTAAGCAAGCACATCGGACACGCGCGCACCGATCGCAAGGGCAGCGGTCAGCCCTGGAGACTCGATGCCAATCAAATGCACCATTCCAGGCTGTGACTCTGGACTGCGAATCACGAAGTCCGCAAATCCACCCTCGGGACCGACCAGCTTCGGCCGGATACCACTGTAGTCCGGCGTCAAGTGCTCCGGACGGATCGACGGGAGGTATCGAGCGACGGCTTCGGCAAAGCGTTCGACCCGCGACT
The DNA here is from genome assembly GCA_947258625.1 of uncultured Polyangiaceae bacterium. Classification (GTDB taxonomy): domain Bacteria; phylum Myxococcota_A; class Polyangia; order Polyangiales; family Houyiibacteriaceae; genus SG8-38. The sequence goes on from CAMYJN010000095.1 coordinate 2,189, forward strand.
CGTCCACCGAATAGTCGATGGTATCGACGAACTCGGCGTCGGGCCCCGCGCGCCGAGCCCCGGTGATGTCCGCAGTGATGTGAACGCCGAGCCCCCCACCCGAGGGCAGTGGGTAGATCAGGCTGTTGCGCGTTTTTGGCGCGCCGGAGCCGAGCGCGAAGTACGAGCCTTTGCAGGGGTGAAGCCGCCACGGTCGCTCAGCCTCGGCCAGCCCGGATTTTCCTGCGACATCGAGCGCGGAAAGGCCGGCCGAGTTTACCACACGCCGAGCCAAGAGCTCCATCTCGCTTCCTTTGCTGTCCGTGGTTTGAACGAGCCAGCCACCTTCGGTCTTTCGGATCGAATCGACCCCGGTGTGATAGACGACCATGCCGTTGGCCTCGATGATCTGGTGAACGAGGCTCGCGATCAACTCGTGCACGTCGACGACGCCCGAGGTCGGAGAGTGGAGCGCGAGCTCGCAGCGGAGCTCCGGCTCCTGTTCGCGTGCCTCGGCGCCGGTCATGAGCCGCAGTTCGCCCGCGCCCACGTCTCGTGCATGCCGGGCGATCGCGCGGAGACGTTCCTCGTCCTCCGCGCTCGTCGCGACGATGAGCTTCCCGGTGTGCTTGTGAGGCACGTCGTGCGCTTCGCACCAGGCGTAGAGGCGGCGGTTTCCCTCGATACAGAGCCGTGTCTTCAGGGAGTCCTGAGGGTAGTAGATCCCCGCGTGCACCACCCCGCTGTTCCGGCTCGAGATCTCGCGTCCGGGACCCACTTCCCGCTCGAGGACCAGCACCGAGTCGAGCCTCTTCGCGAGCTCGTACGCGCAAGCCAGGCCAACCACGCCAGCGCCGATCACCACAGCATCCACCGTTTCAGACATGTCCACCCCTCACAATGTCACTAGAAGGCGAGTGGATCGATGCGCGGCTCCGGCAGGTGAACCGAGAGCTGCGGCATCGGAAGCTCCCGCTGCTGCCTGTAGGCCTCGTAGTGGACCAGCACCTTACGGACGTATCGGTGAGTCTGGGTAAAGGGAATCCGCTCCAGGAGGACATCGAGTGGGGCCTCCGCGGCACCCTCTTGAATCCAGCGACGCACGTTGTGGGGCCCGCCGTTGTACGCGGCGATTGCGAGAGGAAGATGCCCGTCGAAACGCTGAATCAGGGAGGTCAGATACCAAGCGGCAAACTCCAGATTGAGGTTTGGGTCGAGGAGGTCGGCCGGAGTGAAGTCATCGTGGCCAAGCGTATGCGCGATGAGCTGACCGGTTCGCGGCATGATCTGCATGAGCCCCACGGCGCCTGCGTACGAGACGATGTGCTTTTGATATGCGCTTTCGACTCGCATCACGGCGAGCAATAGGTTGGGATCGAGCCCATATCGCTTCGCGGCGGGCACAACGAGCCATTCGTACGCGCGCGGCAGCGTCTCGATGAAGTCCGGACCGGCAAAGCCACCTGCGGTGCCCATGTCGCCGAGAGTGGCCGCCACCATCGAAAGCGTCGCGCGATCGTCATCGGAAAGGTCGACGCGCGCGGCTCGCACATCGCTTGCGATCGCTTCTTGCAATCGCCCGTCAGCGCGCGCCACGCAGTTCAGTCCAGCCCGTGCGACAGGCTTTCCCAGCGCCTCTCTCCAGCGCAGGTAAGCCTCGAACAACTCGGCCGTCGCTGCATCTCGCTCGCCCACTCGGAGAAGGTCGACGGCGCGCGCGATCCACGGGTAGCTGTTCAGGTGACGCTCACCGATCGGTCGGAGCTGTTTGGCGAGCGCGCGGCTGGATGTTCGTGGGGGGCGGGGCAGGGCCTGTTCTTGCGGATTCGAGAGCCCCTGAGCTGCCGCGCTCGGAGCGCCATGCTCCACGCGCAGCAGCCCGTTGTTCGCCCAAAGCGCGTAGTATTCGTCCCCGGCAAGCGCGGCTTCGGCCTTCGCCCTCGCAAAAAACAGCGCCGCCTGTGCCGGCCGCTGGGCGCGTTCGTGGGCTCTGGCCAGATGATAGATCGCGGCCGTTCGGTAGCGGGATCCAGGGCGCTTCGCGATCTCACTCAGAAGCCCGATGATCAGTCCTTCGCCGCCTGTGCCGGCCGCGGCCATCGTAGCCTCGAAGAGAAGGGCGGACGGCGCCGCGGTTCGCTTGCTCAAAGAGATGAGGAGGCCATCGACCTCCTCTTGAAGCCCCGCTGCCGAAGCGACCCGAATCATGTCGACGAGTCGGTTGGTCGGAATCGACACGTTGGAGCGACCCGCACGCAAGCTGTCGAGCTGTAGGCGTGCACGCACGGGGTCGCGGGCACTCACGGTTTCCGCCATGTCGTTCGCGCGATGCTCGATGTGTTGGGCCTGCGCGACATCTTCGATCTCGAAGAGTTGCGCCGTTCGCAAGAACGACTCTGCTGCCTCCCAGCGTCCCTCGTCCCGCGCAAGCCGGCCCGCTAGGTAGTACACTTCGGCGTGCAGCGTTCCCGAAAGAGGGCTATCGAGGAGCTCTCCGATCGTCGACTTGGCTTCGTCGAGCGGCCCGGTGCGCACGAGCAGACGCGCCCGGTGCACTTGCTCCTCGTCGGTCATCGAGAGCGTGCCCTGGCCTCGCGCCTTCAGGCGTGCGAGCTCGGATTCGGCCCAGGCCGCGGTGCGGGTTCCCGGGTGGTCGACGCGAACCCTGTGCATCACCTGCATCGCCTCCGGATAGCGCGCTCGGCGCATCAGGCTCTGCGCGTGCTCGAAGAGAAGCTCGGTCGCATGGGGCACCGAGGGGTACGTCACCAAAAGGTCGTCCAGGGCTTGGTCCGCGCCCGGGTCATTCGAGCGAAGAAGGGCCAGGACCTTGCCGAATTCGGCTTCGACTCGAACGGATTCATGGGGGCTGACCAAGGCCTCCGTGAAGAATTCGGCGGCCTTTTCGGGTCGATTCCGAAGAAGCTCGAGCCGCGCGATCTGCAGCGCGATGCGGTCGCCGATACGAGGGAGCCCCCGATGGGCCAGGTCGAGCTGCAGGCGGGCCTCTTCGTAGTTCGCCGCCATGATCTGCTCACTCGCTTCGCGATAGGCTTCGATGGCGCGTGTCTTGAGCGGCTGAGTTTCCGAGATCGCAAACGCGTTGAAGTACGGACCGCACATGGGTCCGCGCCATGGCCTCCGGTCGATCGGAGTGGTGCTCGCGTTGGGCGCGTCCGCGATGCACATCGGCACGTCGGGCGATGCGTGGACCCGCACCGCAAGCGATGTGAAGATCAGCGCCGTGAGGGCCGCTGCTATGGGAACGCGAAGGGCCAAGCTCCCCATAATATTACAAATTTGTGACGTGGGGCGCAAAGATCGCGTTGCGGGCACGCCTCTTTATACGCAAACGGTGCGAGAGCGCTTCATTCCTGCGAGAGTTCGTCCGCTCCCTGCTCATTGCTCGTCTCGACTTCGCTGGTCGGCTCCTCGCTCGGCTCGTCTTGGACCTCCGGTTGCAGAACGGTGATGACACCGATTCCAACGAGCAGGGTAAAGCCGATCAAGAGCAACGCTGTGCGCCGCTTTGGTGTCTCGTACCCTTCCTCGCCGGTGCGCATCTGCTCAGCCCTCGCGGTCGTTTATCGCCGTCAGAACGGCGGCTACGGCGCCGTCGATCGGCACGTCTTGTGACTCGCTTTCCGTGCGCTTCTTGAGCTCGACGGTGCCCTGTTTGAGACCCCGGGAGCCGACCGTGACTCTGAGGGGAATCCCTAGCAGATCCGCATCCTTGAACTTCACCCCCGGCCGCTCGGCGCGGTCGTCGAGGAGGGCGTCGACGCCTTCCGCACGGAGTGCGTCGTAGATTTCGGTGGCCTGGGTCAGAGGCGCCGCCTCCTTGCCAATGGGCGTGATGATCACTTCATAAGGCGCGACGTTTACCGGCCAACGGATCCCGTGCTCGTCGTGATGCTGCTCCATGATGGCGGCAATCAGTCGACTAACGCCGATCCCGTAGCAGCCCATGACGATGGATTGGCTGCTTCCTGCTTCGTCGAGGAAAGTCGCGTGCATCTTGTCACTGTAATGGGTGCCGAGGACGAAGATGTGACCGCCTTCGATTCCGCGGTACAGCTCGAGCTTGCCGTCGCAATTGGGGCAGGGGTCGCCCGAGGCGGCCTGCCGGATGGACACGACCTCCGCTTCGAAGTCCCGGCCGTGGTTGACGTTCTTGTAGTGGTAGGGGGTATCGCTGGCGCCCGCGATTGCGTTTGGCACGGCAACCGCGTCCGGGTCTGCAATGATACGACCGGCGAACCCGACCGGCCCCACAAATCCGATCTCGGTCCCCGTTGCTTCCTTCACGGCCGCGTCGGAAGCAAGAAGGACTTCTTCGACGCCTAGGTGTCGGGCTAAGCCGAGCTCGTTGACTTCGTGGTCACCGCGAACGACCGCCAGGCAGAGTCCCTCGGCGGCAAGATAGAGCAGTGACTTGAGCGTATGAGCTGCTGTCGTTTCATCGCCAAAGAAGCTCACAACCTCGTCGATCGACCGCGTGTCGGGTGTTTTGACCTTCTCGAGCGGCTGCAATTCCGCCGTGCCGCTTGCCGGGGGCGCTGCGGGGCCGGCCTGCGCGACCTCTGCGTTGGCCGCGTAGTCGCAGGCGTTGCAGGCGACAATCCAGTCCTCCCCCGTCTGCGCCAGGATCTGGAACTCGGCGCTCTGCTTGCCGCCGATCGCGCCGCTATCCGCCTCGACGACACGGTACTCGAGCCCGAGCCGCTTGAAGATGCGGTGATACGTGTCGCGCATCTGCTCGTAGCTCCGCAGCGCCGCTTCTTCGGAAACGTCGAAGGAGTATGCGTCCTTCATGATGAACTCGCGGCAACGGAGCAGCCCTGCGCGGGGTCGTGGCTCGTCGCGATACTTCAGTTGGATCTGGTACAGATTCAGCGGCAGCTGCCGATAGCTCTTCACCTCGCGACGCGCGAGGTCGGTGATGATCTCTTCGTGGGTCGGAGCCAGATGATATTCGCCGCCCTTGCGATCCTTCACGCGTAGGAGAGTGGGGCCGTACAGGTCCCAGCGCCCGGTTTCCTTGAAGTACTCCCCGGGCACGAAGGTCGGCATGAGCAACTCCTGTGCTCCCGCCGCGTCCATCTCTTCGCGGATGATCTGCTCGATCTTGTGAAGAACCCGCGTCCCCAGAGGGAGCAGCTCGTAGATCCCGGCGCCAACCATTCGGGCGTACCCGGCGCGAAGCATGAGCACGTGCGACGGCATGGTCGCGTCCTTGGGAACTTCCTTGAGCGTCGGAATGAAGGCGCGCGAGTATCGCATCGCGCCGTCGTAGCAGGCAGGGGGGAGGGTTTCCACCGGGGTCCCGCGAGACCCCGGTATCTCCCGTTGGGAATCAGGTTCCGACGACGAAGCTGACGCTGGTCGTGCCGGAGCCGCCAATGTTCAAGGTCTGGACGTTCTTGGCGCCTTCGACTTGGTAGTCGCCGGCTTCGCCTTTGACCTGCTTGACCGAGTCGAGCACCTGGCGGACGCCGGTCGCTCCGACGGGGTGGC
>CAMYJN010000096.1 GCA_947258625.1 uncultured Polyangiaceae bacterium
AATCACGTCGGCGCCAGCCTCGGCAAACGACTGAACATACTTCTCTGGTTCGACGATCATGAGGTGAACATCCACCACGCTCTTTGTCGCAGCGCGGATGGCTTTGACCACCACGGGGCCGATTGTGATGTTCGGCACGAAACGGCCGTCCATGACATCGACGTGGATCCAGTCGGCGCCAGCCTCGTCGACGGCCTGGACTTCAGCCTGGAGGCGGCCGAAATCAGCCGAAAGCACGGACGGAGCGATTCGAAGGGGCTTTGGAGACCGGGACACGGCAGCAGTCAAGCGCCGCAGGGGCACCGTGTCAATGGCATCCCTTCCTTGACCAGGCCAGTGCCCGCAAAGGACAATGGAAAAACGCCTCAGGGGAGGGCGGACGAGCTGAGATGACCGATCAGAGATACAACCTGATCGAAAGACTTGAAGCCGGCGGGATGGCCGAGGTTTTCCTTGCGGAAGCCACGAGTGTTCAAGGTTTCAAGAAACGCGTCGCTATCAAGCGCGTTCTGCCGCATCTCGCCTCGCACACGAACTTCATCGGGATGTTTCTCGACGAGGCGCGGCTTGGCGCCCGGCTGACGCACGCGAACATCGTCAGCGTTTTCGACATCGGGAAGTCGGACAACAGCTTCTTCATCGTGATGGAGTTCGTCGACGGAACGAACCTGAAGAAGATCATGGAGACGCTGCGGCTCAAGCGGCAGCCTTTCCCTCTCAAGGACGTCATCTACATCGCGATGGAAGCCTGCCGCGGGCTGAGTTACGCCCACGAGCTGGTGGACGACGACGGAAAGCTGGTCGAGCTGGTTCACCGGGACGTGTCGCCGCCAAACATCCTGATCAGCAAGCGCGGCGAGGTGAAGGTCACCGACTTTGGCCTCGCCAAGGCGCGAACGCAGCTCGAGCGAACGGACCCCGGCGTCGTGAAGGGGAAGTTCAGCTACCTGTCGCCCGAGGTGGCCAACGGGCAGTCGGTCGATGCGCGGGCGGACATCTTCGCGCTCGGCGTTTGCATTTGGGAGATGCTTTCCGGGCGGCGTTTGTTCCTCGGTGACACCGACTACGATACGGTCCAGGCGGTCTCGAACGCCGACATCCCAAGCCTGGTGGGCGACCACCCCGAGGTCGACCCGCAGTTCGAAGCGATGCTGCTGAAATCGCTCGCGAGAGAGCCTGACGATCGGTTCCAGACGGCGCGAGAGTTCGGCGACTCGTTGGCGAGCTATCTCTTTCACCATCAGATGAAGGTGACCTCGTACGACATCGCCAACCTGGTGAAAGCCGCGCTCGAGCGCCAGAAGTCTGTGCCGCCGCAGCCGATGATGATCGACGGCATGATCCAAGAAGAGCTCGCGAGGTTCACGTCGCTCGACAGCAAGGCCCACATGCCGGCCGACCCTTCCAAGCCGTTCCGGCTCAGCCCCGACGATGAAGGCGCGAGGCCGCTCGTGGCTTCGGACTTCGTCGACCCCAGCAACTGGTTTGCGGGCGATTCGGAGGTCGAGACGGCAATTGAAACCGTACGCAGCAGCGCTCCGCCGGGCGCGACGATGGGCTGGTTCGAGTCCAAAAGCAGCAGGCCGGCGGCTGAGCGCCCCGCGGAAGTGCCGATGGGTCCGTCGCTGATTCCGGCTCCGCGCATCAAAGGCAAAGACGGGGCGCCCGTGATGACGTTCCGCCCGCCGGGGGCGACCCCGATTTCCATCGTGGACCCGAAGTCGGAAAAGCCGGTCGAAGGCAAGACGAAACAGAAGAGCGAAGCGGCGCTCGCAGGCAAGCCCGGTCGCTCCAAGGTGGCCTTCATCATCGCCGGCGTGGTCGCGCTGGCCGCGCTCGGCGTGGCCCTAGGCTGGTTTCTCACGCAGTAGGGGCACGCCTCGCCTTGGCTCGAACGCCGCGGCTCAGTTGGCGCAGACGCTGGTAGTCGTGCAATGGCAGCGTCGAATCGCCGAACCGCGCGGCAAGGTACGCATCGGTGACCTCGCGAACTTCATCGGCCGCGGCAAAACCTGCGCGGTCGAGCTCTTCGACGTGCTCGATCGGTGTGACATCCGGCGGGCGCGCCTGCCCTGCACTCCGAAGGCTGCTCTCGAGTGAAAGGTAGAGACGAACCGCGCGGTCGCGGTTGGGGTCGAGCTGCCGCCCCGCACGGGTTTGGCGGCGCCGTTTGCGGCGCCATCGAACCCAAAAGACGCCAACGCCAAAGACGCTCATGATGGCAACGAACCAGCGCCAGTCGGGGCGGAACGGAATCCGCCCGAATTCGCTCTGACCGTTCGACGGATCGTCCATGCCAAACGGCTTCGCTCCGCGATTTCCCCGCAGGGATCGATACCATGCGGCGAGGCCCTGCAGCGCTTTGGCCTGGTCGCGGATGTTGTACTCGACGACGTACTCCGCCCAGCGAACGCGCATCGCATCGATGACCTGCCGCATCTTCACGGCCAAGCCGGACGGCGCGGCGAAGACCTGGCCGGAGGCTGGCGTCGGGTCAAACGTGACCCAGCGACCATCGATGAGCACTTCGACCCAGCTGTGCGCGTGTCCGTTTCGAACGGCGTAGTAGTCGCCGTAGGGGTTGTACTCCGCGCCGAGGAAGCCGGTGACGTTGCGGGCTGGCAGTCCGAGGGAGCGCATCATGATGGCCATCGCAGTCGAGAAGTACTCGCAGTGACCTGCCTTGGCTTCGAACAGGAAGACTTGAAGCGGATCCTTGCCTTCGGTGTCGGGCTGCTCGAGCGTGTAGCGGTACTTGCCTCCGCCGCGCAGGTAGCGCTCGACGAACTTCGCTTGGGCGTGCGGGTTGGAGACGCCGTCCACGACCCGTCGGGCCAAGGCCTCGACTCGGTCGTAGCCAGGCGGAACCTCGAGGTATCGCGCTCGAAAGCGCTTTGGGATGTTCTCCGGAAAGCCACGCGACTTCGCCTTGGCGTACGCCTTGTAGGTCAGAGGGCCTTGGACGCGCCCCCGGTAGCGCACGTCGAGCCCCGGCGACCGCGTGATGCGCCGGTATCGATTGCGGCCGGCGCGAACCGTCGGCGGAACCTGCAAGGCCACCGTGCCCGCGGGCAGGAACAAGACCGCCTCATCCATCGGGTCGAGGATGATCTCGTACTCCCGGTCTCCGGGCTTTGGCGGACGGAAAACCATGTACGTGTCTTGAAGGCGTTTCAGCTCTTCGCCGGCGATGGGCGAACGCGACCAGCGGCCGTCGCTGTAACGGTCGAACGACGTGCCCCGGAGGCGCAGGTCGAGCGAGCGTGGCAGCGGGTCGGGCCGGTTCTTGGGTTTGACCCGCATGACGACGGTAGGGTCGTCGCGAATCGTGCCGAAGCCGCCGAGCTCGACGTCGTCACCGAAGCCGGCCACCGACTGTGAGCGCACGCCCAGGTTGGAAAAGACGCCAAAGCCAACCCGCGGAAACGCGAGGAACATGGCCGCGGTCAAAATGAAGAGCGGAACGGCGAGAAGCGTCGTGCCGCCGAAGAACGCTGGGGTCGCAAGGTTTCTGCTTTGGAGCTCGCCACGCAGAACGGGACTGTCGGCGCCGTGCGCAGTGTCGAGCTCCTTTCGTAGATGCGTGAGTGCGAGCATCCACGGCATGACGATGACGAAGCCAAAAAAGACGACGGCATAGTCGAGGCCGGTCGAGAACACGGTGCCCGCGATCAGGTGTAGGAAGCCGAGGATCGCGATCTGCTGGTAGTCCGCTGCGGTCTTGCGATGCGAAAGACGCGAGATCTGAAGGAACGCGGCGTACTGCACACCAACTGACAGGATCGGTTCTCCGGCCATCGCGCGCGCGATTTGAAGGATGAGCACCACGACGGCGGCGATGTTCCAGAAGCGCGAGTAGCCCGGACGATCGAGAAGCGGCGGCTCGGCAAACCAGCTGGCCACAAACGCCACGACGACGAGGGTTGCTTCGAGGGGGCTGAACGTCGTGCCGAGCAAGAGGGCCATGAGGCCGAGGGCCGCGAACAGGTAGGTGACGAGCTTGTGGGCGAAGCCAAATCTCATGCCGCATGCCTCTTGTGCTTCGAGTTGCGGCGGGAGGCGGCGGCGCGGGCGGGCGCAAGGAGCGCGAGAAAGTGCCAGATCGGGTCTGGCGGAGTGCCGCCAGGAACCAAGGGCGAGACGCTGTTGCTCGACTGAACCTGCACGGAAATGCCCTGCGCGAGATAGACCGAAGCCAGGGTCGCGACCTCGGACACCGAGGTTTCGAACCGCTCGCGCCATGGCGCTTCGTCGTCGAGGCCGGACGGAACGAGGTTGTCGACACTGAGGGTGACCAGCGCGCTCGAGTCCTGCTCGTGCTCGCGAACGACGAGCTCGCCTCGGCTGGCGGTTCGTTTCCAGTGAATGTCTCGGGCTTCGTCGCCCTCGCGGTAGAAGCGCACGCTGCCCGCAAACTCGCTGCCCCGGCCGGTCCGGTGAATAGGCGCAGCATCGCCTTGCATTGGGCGAAGAGCCGGCGCGGCGACGTGTTCGAGCAGCTGCGGATAGACGACGATCTCGTCTGGCAGGAAGATGGTGTAGCCCTTTTCGATCAGGCCGAACGGATAGCGTGTGAGCACCCGCACGGTGCCGAGCTCGAAAAGCCCGCGGCGCGGCGACTCGAAACGATAGCTCCCAACCTCTGTCTTTCCGGGCGCGACCCGAACGAACCGCGCGGCCTCCGTGTCGACGCCGTCGATCTCGTCAATCGCCTCAACCGACACGCTCGAGAGCCAACGCTTTTCGTTCAGCAGGGCGATGTCGATGAGCGAGCGCCGCCCGGCGAAGAGCCGAGCGGGCAGATTACGCTTGATTTGGAGCTTCCAGAGCGCGAGGTCACTGAGGACACCGCTCACCAAGAGCAGGCTGAGAAGCAGGCCGAGCACGAGGTAGAGCAGGTTGTTCGCCGTATTCACGGCAGAGAGGCCCACGCCAACGGTTACAAACAGGAACGCCCGCCCCTCGCGCGTCAGTCGAAACTTTCGCCTGCTCCGCTTTCGCCAAAAGATCCGCATCGACCGGCCCGATCAGAGAGGGACAGAGACGATGGTGAGAAGCTCGCGAATCACGCGCTGTGCATCATCGCGAACCGCTGCTCCGCCCATGCCGCCGCTGACCTTCACGCGGTGGGCCAGGACGGGACCAGCGAGCGCCTTGACGTCGTCGGGAAGCACGAAGGAGCGACCTTCGACGAGCGCCCGCGCCCGCGCCGCACGCTCGAAACCGAGCGCGCCTCGGGTGGACACGCCGACCGACAGAAGCGGCGTGTTTCGGGTCGCGATGACGATTCGATGAAGGTAGTCGAGGACAGAGTCGTCGACGCGCACCGAGTCGACCGCCTGCTGAACGTGCCGAAGCTCGTTTGCGCTCATCGTCGGATTGAGTTGCCCGACCGGGTCGGCGCCGCGACGGTTGAGCACCTCTCGCTCGACGCCGGGCGGCGGATAGCCCACGCTGAGCCGAATGAGAAATCGGTCGAGCTGTGACTCGGGCAGCGGGTACGTTCCGTAAAACTCTTGAGGGTTCTGCGTCGCGACCACGAAGAAGGGCTCTTCGAGGTTGTGGGTTTCGCCGTCGATCGAGACCTGCCGTTCATCCATCGCTTCGAGAAGCGCACTTTGCGTTTTCGGTGTCGTTCGATTCACCTCGTCGGCGAGCAGTACCTGGGTGAAAATTGGCCCGGGCCGAAACTCGAAGGTGCTCTTGGATTGGTTGAACACGTTGCCGCCGAGGACATCGGTCGGCATGAGGTCAGAGGTGCATTGGAGGCGTCGAAACGTGACGCCGACCGACGCTGCCAGAGCGCGCGCCAAGGTCGTCTTTCCGACACCCGGCACGTCCTCGAGCAGCAGGTGCCCGCGCGCCAAGAGCGAGACGACCGACAGCTTGATGACCTCTTCTTTGCCCCGAACGACCAGCGCGATGTTCTGAACGAGGCGCTGAGACAGTTGGGTCGCGTTTTCAGAGATGTGCGCGACGCTTGGTTGAGCCACTTTTGGAGCCTATCACACCCAACGTTATGGGTAAAATATTACAATAGCACTGACCCTGAAATCAGGGTTCCACTCTTTGTCCACAGTTCGTCGATCGCCCAAACCACCGGCTATTCCGGGGGCTTGGACGCTGAATGTGCCACCGATCCCACAGTTGGCGCCGGGGAGAGGATCGAATCGGGGTCTTCGAAGAGAAAGGCTTCGATTTCGTCTCGTTTGGCGTGTGCATCACGCCTGCCCATCTCGATCAGGGTCTGCGCAAATCCGCCGTCGAACAGGAGGTAGCTGGCCAAGTCGGCGTCGGCTCCGGAGCCGACATCGAGCATGCTGATGAACGCGCGCCCTAGGCTCTTCCCGAAGCGGACTCGGTTGGAGGCGAGGTACTCCGAAGCGACCTGTCCGATGTCGACCGTCGGCCGAAGAACCAAGGAGCTGAGCAGGCGGCGCTTTGCCAAGGCACCACGCGCTTTGGCGGCGTCGTTGATGCGATCGACGAACTCCGGACCGTAGGCGCGCACGCCGTCCCGAAGGAAGTCGTTGATTCGCTGGACCTCGAGAAGGTCGGTGTTCACGTGGTCGAGAAGGAAGGCATTGAGGACCTTTCCGAGCATGAACGTGGCACCCGGGTACTTGCCGTCTTTCACGGCGCGCCGGTCGGCCGAGTGGGGCGTGGAGAGCCCGATGACGAGCAAACGGTTCATGCCGAGATGCACCGATGGCCCCATGGGCGTGTTGAGACGAAGGCCGCCGTCACAGTGAATCTCGTCGCCGATTTCTACCGGCGGAAAGATGAGCGGAATCGCGGCGGAGGCGAGCACGTGGTGCTGGCCGATCCGGGCGCGTCGGACCAGCGCGTGAAGCCCCAGGCTGTCGGGAATTCCGATGCCTGGAGCCGCGTCGACGAAAATCACCGGTTGCCCGGTTCCAACGTGCGTGGTGCTCACCGTGAGCGCTCGAAGCGCGCCGCTCCGAATGTTCTGCCTGAGCCGCCGCCAGCGGACGTTTCGGCCTACGAGAGCGGAGAGCGGGGTCGGGTCGAAGACGCCGCGTGCCTGGCCGGAACCGCCGAGGAGCACGCGATAGAGGCCTGCGGCTTGACGCAGACCAAAACCAAGGACGTGTGGCAGCTCGAGGCCGGTCCAAATGGAGACGAGCTGTTTCACCCCGGCCGGCACATCGCCGATGGCCGATGCGACGAAGGCGCCGTTGACCGCTCCGACGCTGGTGCCGGAGATCAGGTCGACCTTCGGTCCTTTCCCGTTGGTGTCGAGGAACTCGCTGAAGATGTATTGGAGAACCCCAACCTCGTACGCTCCTCGCGCACCACCTCCCGAAAGTATCAAGCCAAGACCACTCACTGTGCTTCCTCGTCCTTCAAGCCTAACAGCCGAAGCGACTTGTCGCAGAAATCATGGCTCTAAAGTAGCCGACGGATCTCGGGAGGGAGCCAAATCGCCTGATGGGGCAAGCGGCGGAGCGCATCGAGCAGCACCTCGGCCCGGCGCCAGGGTGGGGCGCTAGGAGACACGTAGAGCAGCGTTTCCCCCTGTACCCTGCAGAGCCCGCCGTCGACATGGGCCTCCTCGGGGAGCTCTTCTTCGAGCAGGCGTATCCCCAAGCGCGTCAATGCTCGTTCCAGGGCGTCGAGCTGAAGCGCGAGTTCCACGCTTCGAAGGGTGCGGCCGCG
>CAMYJN010000097.1 GCA_947258625.1 uncultured Polyangiaceae bacterium
GTCGGATCAGGGCAGCGACGCCCTCTTCGGGATCCGACTTGAGCGACTTTTCGATACCTTCGGCTTGTATGCGTGCGATCAAGGCGTTGATCGTTGCCACGTCCTCGAACAGGCCGGTGTCGACCAAACCGATGACCGACTTGAACATCAGCGACATGCGGGCATCGCGCGCTCGAATGCCGCAGCGCCCGCGCCGGCAGTTGTGCACATCGGGGCTTGCCCAAATGCTCTCGACGAAGAACGCCGTTATGCTCCCCGAGCTACCCCCGGCGGCGCACTTGATCGCGCCGTATTCCTCGACGTGCCGCGCGAGGCTGCCGTAGTGTGCGAACAGGTTTTGCCCGTTGCCCCGAATTCCTGCGCAGGTTGTTGCAGCGGCGACCGGCCGGCGCGGCGTGTACTGGCCGTAGCCGTAGCTCTGAGCAATGGCAGGAGCCTCTCCAGCCAACAACGTCAGTGCGAGGGCAACCGCAAACCAAGACCGCATCAATCTCGCCATCGTCATTTCTCCGGGGCGTCGAATGGGACCGCTGAGCGTATGATCTTGCGTTTGCGAAAGCAAGCGTGACGACCCGACCCTGATTGGCGTGCACCCCCGGAAACGCATGGAGCCGACGGTCCCGAGATTCGACGCGCCGCCGACAAGATCGCGGCGAAGCTCAGCGTCGCCTCCCGGCGCCTTTACCTGTGCCCAACCTGCCAAGGGGCTTGACGGAGAAGCACGACCCGATACATCCCCCAGAGAATGCTCGGCTCGTCGTGCACGACCTCACAAGGAAGCCCGCAGAGGATGTCGCCGAGACGCCGGTTGAGGTCGGTACCGAGGCGCGTCGAAACGAGGTTTGAAAGCCTCCTTCCCCAGGTCGGCTCGGTGCCGTCGGGCAGGAACTTGTCGAAGATCACGATGCGGCCACCCGGTCGCAGCACGCGAATCGCTTCCGACATGCATCGGGCGGGGTCAGGAACGACGCTCAAGATGAGATTTAGAATGACGGCGTCGAAGCCTCCGTCGTCGAATGGGAGCGCTTGCGCATCGCCAATCCGGAGCTCGATGTCGCATCCCGCGATCGGGAGCTTCTTTTCTGCGCGCGCGAGCATGGCTTCGCTCAGGTCTACTCCGATGCCGTTCACACCTTTCGGAAGGTAGAGCAAATCCGCGCCGGTCCCGACGCCGACGAAGCAAACTCGTTCGCCGGCCTTCAAAGCAAGCCGTTCCATGGATCTACTGCGCCCCCCGCGGAAGAACCGCTCGAGCACCACGTCGTAGACCGGGGCCCAAAGCCGGTACACGAACCGATTTCGCTGATTGTTCATTTGCATCGCTGAGACCCGGGACCGCCGATAGGCCAAGCACAAACCTGCGTTCTCGGTACTTGGGTCGTCAAGGCGTCGCGGCGGAGCAGGCAGAACAAACGCCTCGCGGTGCGGCTCAGCCTGCCTACCAAGGGGGAGCGCCAACGGAGGTGCTCACGAATGTATTTTTCCGTAGACAGCTCCGCCAGGTGCGCAGCATACTCGCGCTCATGAAACACAAACTCGGTATCGTTTTCATGATGTCCCTGGGCGCAGTCGTGCTCACTTCGTGCGGGAGCAGCGATCCAACGGGGGTCGCCGGCATCGGTCTCGTATGCGCGTCAGACAGAGCTGACGTCGGCGAGACGGCCGAATGCCCCAACGGGGATATCATCGATTTCTGCGTCGATGGCCGCAACGGCAGTTGCTACTATGTGGTAGACGGCGAACAGGTGAGCTGCGGCAATTGCCTCGAGAGCGCCAACGTGACCGCGTGCGCGCAGGCGGCAGTCGAGCGCTGTAATCAGTAGCCGGTGCGATATACGGATTCGGGCGTTACTTGCGCCCGGCCCCGCGACCCATGCATGGAAGCGCCAGCGGCGCTAGTCGGCGTGGAAGAACGTCGCGGCCACCTGGGCCCCGAAGTCGAGGAGCGCGACCTGAGCCTCGTCGAGGTACTCGTGAAGCCCGGCCGTGATGACGCTCTCCGGGGAGCGTGAGGTTAGCTCTTTCAGGGTTTCGAGAGAATCGCGGGGAAACGAAACGTCCTGGAGGTCCTCGTTCGTCAGCAGCTCGTCGAGGGTGGCTTCGATATTGCTCACGCAGTGGCTGAGGGACCGCGGGAAGCGTGGGCTCAGAAGGATGAAGCCGGCCACGGTGGTGGGCGTCATCCGGGCTGGGAACACTCGCCGGTAGCCGTGATAGGCGGAGACCGAGCGGAGCAAGGCATTCCACTGCGCGATGTCGACCGGCGAGCCCACGTCTTGCCAAGAGGGCAGGAGCGCGTGGTACTTGATGTCGACGAGACGGGTGATTTGATCGGCGAGCTCGGTGAAGACGCCCAGGCGATAGAAAGACCAGACCTGGTCTCGGTAGAGGGTGCCCGTGACGATGCCGGAATGAAGCTGGACGCCTTCCTTGATGCGCCCGCAGAGCCGCGAGAGCTCGGAGAGGCGCAGGTTTCGTGCCGTCAACGAAGCGACCCAATTGTAGAACACGTTGAGCTGAGCCCAGGTCTCAAGGCTGATCACGTGGCGGATGCTTCGGGCGTTCTCGCGAGCGGCGCGCACGGAATAGATGATCGAGTTCGGGTTCTCCTCATCGATTATGTAGAAGCGCACGACGTTTGCGGAGGTGGCCTTCTTGTAGCGCTCGAAGAAAGCCTCTTCGTCACGATGGAGCTTGAGGATGGGGAGCCAGTCATTGGCGCCTTGCTCGTCACGCGCAAAGGTCTCGTTGACGTCAACGATGCGCGCGAGGTTCTCGGCACGCTCCATGTAGCGCCCCATCCAGTGGCTGTTCTCAGCGAACCTTGCGAGGAGACTACTCAAGGACCCACGTATCCTTCGTACCGCCGCCCTGCGACGAGTTGACGACGAGAGAGCCCTTGCGAAGCGCGACGCGCGTGAGGCCGCCCGGCAGAACCCAGCTCTCCTTCCCGGTGACGATGTAAGGGCGCAGATCGACGTGCCGAGGCTCGATGGAGTCGTCGATCAGGGTTGGGCAGACCGAGAGGTCGATGACCGGCTGGCTGATGTAGTTCGCCGGGTTCTGTTCGACGCGCGCTCGACATTCCTCGAGCTCGGCGCGCGTTGCCTTCGGCCCGACCACGACGCCGTAGCCGCCTGATTCTCCGACCGGCTTCACGACGAGCTCGCTGAGATGGGCGAGCGTGTAGGCCAAGCCCTCCGGCTCGCGGCAGAGGTGCGTATCGACGTTCGGTAGAATGGGTTCTTCGTCGAGGTAGTATTGGACCATGCGCGGCATGTAGGCATACACCGCTTTGTCGTCGGCAACGCCCGTGCCCACGGCGTTGGCGAGCGAGACGTGACCGGCCCGGTACGCGCGAAAGAGGCCGCGCACCCCGAGCATGCTTTCGGGATTGAACTGCTCGGGATCGAGGAAGGCGTCGTCGACTCGGCGGTAGATCACATCCACGCGACGAAGCCCGCCTGTGGTCTTCATGAAGACGCGGTCGTCCTCGACCACGAGGTCCCGGCCCTCGACGAGCGGGACACCCATCTCGCGCGCCAGGAACACGTGCTCAAAGTAGGCGGAGTTGAACACGCCGGGTGACATGAGCACGACGTTGGGATCGGAAGCGCTGGAGGGCGCGATCTCGGCGAGAGCGGCCCGTAGATGCATACCGTAGTTGGAGACCTGCCGGAGCCCGACATTGCCGGTGAGGTCGGGAAAGGCGCGCATCATCAAATGGCGGTTCTCGACGACGTACGAAACCCCCGACGGCGTCCGCGCATTGTCTTCGAGCACGCGAAACACACCCTGCCCATCGCGTACGAGGTCGATGCCGCAGATGCTGACGTATGTGCCATGCGGAAGATCGAGCCCCTTCATCTCGGGGCGGAAGTTGGCGTTGCGGAGAACAAGCTCGGCGGGAACCGTGCCGTCGTTCAAGATATGCTGCTCGTGGTAGATGTCGTGGAGGAAGCGATTCAGCGCCGCGACGCGTTGAACGCAGCCACGCTCGATGTGCGACCAATCGTCGCGCGAGAGTACTCGAGGGATCACGTCGAAGGGCAGCACTCGGTCGATCGCATCGCGGTCACTGTAGACGGTGAACGTGATACCAAGGTTGTAGAGCTCGCGGTCGCTCGCCTGTGCGCGCCGCTGAAGGGTCGAGATCTTCATGTTGCGCATCCGATCGCGGATCGAATCGGTGTGCGCGGCGGGGTGAGCGCCGCCGCCGAACATCTCGCAGAAGAATCCTGCGCGATCGTAGTCGGCGAAAAGCCCTTTGGAACGGTTGGTCAACGGCCCTCTGTGCGCGAGTGGTAGGGGGATGGGGCTTGTGGGTCAACCCCGCTGTGACGTCGATGTCTCACTCAAGGCGAGAACCTTCTCGTGGGCGTCCTGACCGGTGATGAGTCGCGCCCCCCGGTGGAACGTGACGTACGCGTACGCCCACTCGATAAGGACCATGAGCCGGTTGCGAAAGCCTACGAGAAAGAAGATGTGGATGAAGACCCAGAGCAACCAGGCCAGCACACCGCCGAACTTGAAGCGGCCGATGTCGGCAACGGCTTTGCCTCGGCCGATGGTCGCAAGCGTCCCCTTGTCCCAATATTCAAACGGCTTTCGAGCGCCAGCAGAAGCGGAGCGTCCGACCTCGTTCGCGAGGAGCCTACCGACGTACTTCCCCATCTGGAGCGCCGCCGGCGCGAGCCCCGGGACTTGCTCCCCGTCGGTCTCGACGTAAGCGAGGTCGCCGATGGCGAAAACATCGGGATGGCCGCGAAGCGAGAGATCGGGCTCGACGTTCAGCCTGCGGTCGTCCCGCATGAAACCCTGAAGCCCTCGTTCGATCGGTGCTCCGCACACTCCGGCGGCCCAAATCACGTTGGCGGCGGAAATGCGTTCGCCGCTTTGCAAGAGGACCCCTCGTTCATCGATCTCTGTGACGTAGGTCTCCAGGCGCACCTTGACGCCGAGCTTTTCGAGGTCGCTCTTCGCTCGGGCGGAAAGCTCGGGGTCGAGTGCGGGGAGCAAGCGGTCCGTGCCCTCGGCGAGTACGATTTCGAGCGACGATGGGTCGAGGTTCCGGAACTCCCCTTGCAGCACGCGCTTGGCCACC
Source organism: uncultured Polyangiaceae bacterium (assembly GCA_947258625.1). Classification (GTDB taxonomy): domain Bacteria; phylum Myxococcota_A; class Polyangia; order Polyangiales; family Houyiibacteriaceae; genus SG8-38. The sequence continues at coordinate 5,105 of CAMYJN010000097.1, forward strand.
TCCGACATCGTTCCCGCCAGCTCGATGCCCGTCGGCCCACCGCCGACGATCACCGTCGTCATGAAACGCTGGCGCTCGTCCGGGCTGTCGCTGCGATCTGCCCGCTCGAAGGTCAGTAGAAACCTGCGGCGGATCTCGAGCGCATCGTCGACGGATTTCAGCCCGGGAGCATGGGCCGCCCAGTCGTCATGCCCGAAATAGTGATGTGTGGACCCCGTTGCTAGGACCAGGTGGTCGTAGGACAGCGCATCGCCGTCGACTTCGACAACTCTCCGCTTCAGATCGACCGAAGTGACGTCTCCAAGGACGACCGTCACGTTGTGCTGCCGGCGAAAAACGTGGCGCAGCGGGACCGCGATCTGCCCGGGCGAGAGCGCGGCGGTTGCAACCTCATAGAGCAAGGGCTGAAATAGGTGGTGGTTGCGGCGGTCGACGAGCGTGATGCGTGCTGGCGTATGCGCAAGAGAGGAGACGACGCTCATTCCCCCGAAACCTCCGCCGACGACGACGATGTGAGGCTCGATGTTCTTCGAAGCGTCGTTCATTCTACCTGCCCTCCGGAAGGTCTTAGGCCGGCGCGATGAAAGCGCAATCCAAAACGGCCTCGTCCTCAAACGTCGACTACGACGTTCCCCTGTTCAACCGACACCGGATAGGTCTTGAGCGCCTTCTCACCGCGGAGCGCGTTCAGAAGTTGAATGCCAGGCGGGAAGTTCGCCCACTTGCACACCTCCCCGGTCCGGATGTCGAACTCCGCGCGGTGAAGCGGGCAGCGAATCCGCTCTCCATCGAGGATCTTCCCTCTCGTCAGCGGCGCGAATACATGCGTACAGCTGTTCTGCGTTGCATAGAGGCCGTCGGGCAACCGATACACGAGGACGCTCGTGTCCCCCACCTTGAACGCCTTCTTTTCGCCCACCGAAAGTTCTGACTCTTTGCAGACCACCTGTCGCGTCATGCCGACCTCCAATCCAGGGAGGCGTATAGCAGAACTCGAACAGCCAGACCCCGGTCGGCGTAGCCATTCCGTCGAAACGCCTTTTGCCCCCAGGAGGCCGTACCAGTCAGGCGCCTTCGAATGCCTCTTTGAGCCGGCGTCCGATGCTCTTGTGGAGACGGTCGGGGTCGATCCCAGCTGCTTTGGCAAGCATGCCGAGCTTGAGCTCGACTTTGACGTCGGTGTCGGTGATGTCGATCGCGCCCTTCACGCCCGTGCCTTTGAGATCGGCGTGACTCCCGGACCACTTCGCGCTCACTCCGTACTTCTTCATCATGTCCTCGAAGCCGCCCAACCTCTGCTTTGCGTCGTCGAGACTCACTGTGTGGCTCTGGGTAACCCGAACGTCGGCCATTGCAACCTCCTCGCTCCCTTGTAGAACGATGCTCGTGGCAACTCAAGCTGCGCTCTCGGTTCCTCTTCCTCGTGAACCCTTGGCTGACGTGCGCTAGGCCGTCGCTTGGACCTGTTACCGCCCGAGCTTTGCCTTTGCGACTTGCTTGGCGCCGAGCATGACCGCGTCTTTGAGGTCCAAGGGGAGCGCCCGGCGAATGTTGCTGAGCGTGTCGGCGCGCAGGCGCTTCTTGGACAGGGCATGCGCTGCGGAATCGAGCTCCAAGAGCGCCGCGGCCTTCTCACGCGCTGTATCGAGCAACTGCTCGGCAGGCACGAGCGCGTCGACAAAGCCAACTTGCAGCGCCTGCTCCGGGGAGAACTGTTCGGACAAGGTCACTGCGCGTTCGCGAGCCGCAGGGGTCAAGCGCAATCGAAGCACCTCGCACGCCACACGCGGCATCGGTAGGCCAATCGCCACTTCGTTGGCAACGTAGGTGTACGGGCCCGGCACGCCAAAACGGTAGTCGCCGGACAACAACATGAACACGCCCATCGCATACGCGTGGCCGGGCGATGCGATGATGACGGGCGTCGGAAACGACAACAGGCGCGCGGTCAGCGCGTAACCGGCGCGCAACATCTTGACGGCCTGCACACCTCCCGACTTCATCACCTTGAGGTCAAACCCCGCCGACAACACCCCCTCTCGCCCGGTGATCACCACGGCCGCGCCCTCCCGCTCCACGCGCTGGAGCGCCGCGTAAATCTCGTCGAACATGGCGGGCGACAGCGCATTGCGCTTGCCGTCGTCCATCGTGAGCGTCGCGACCGAGCGGTCGATATCTAGGGTCACCAACGATCGAGTCATGCGTTGACGCATAGCACGTGGCTCCAGCCTCGGTCGACAGCAGACGCAACATCGAGTTCTGCGTAATTCGGATGCGCGAAACGCATTTTGGCGGCCCAAGTCCGACCGTTTCGGTGGTATATGTCTGCGAGATGAGTGGTCTCGCATGAGCACCGTGCTCCTTCTTTGGTCGATGTACGTCCCGATGTTCGTCGTGCTGACGTGGGCGCTGAACCGCGAGGACCGGGTATGATCGCCGGACACTTTGCTACGGCGCTCGTGCCGTACGAGCTCACTCGAAAGAGCGACCCGGTTCCGGTCTGGCTTTTTCTCCTCGCCGCCCAGTTCCTCGATCTGCTGATGATGATATTCGTCTCTCTGGGCATCGAGACGAT
>CAMYJN010000098.1 GCA_947258625.1 uncultured Polyangiaceae bacterium
GTTCTTTGACGAGCGGCTTCGACGCACTGCGTAGCTCACATCTCACCTTTTTCGGCCGGCAGTCGGACCCCTGCGTTTACAATCCGTCGATGCGGTATGGCAGCGAGAGGAGCCGAATGTGCCAGCGGCTCGCAGTGGCCTGCATTCTGGCCGGTGCACTGATCCCCACTGTCGCGAACGCCAACCCCGAGCCCACCGCGTACGACACGAGGAGCATCTCCATGGGTCTCACCGGCGCTTCTTTCGTGGAACGGCCGTCGGCGCTCGTCCTCAACCCGGCCAACATGGAGGGCATCGAGAAGCTCGGGTTCACGCTCAATTTCACGGGAATCTTCACGAGGCAGATCGCGCCGGTGCAGGGGCCGAATACACGCGGATCGTCCCGCCTCGGGTTCGGTCCGTTACCGTCAGTTTTCATTGGGGGCCGGATAGCGCCGCGGGTGGTGTTCACCGGCGGTATCTATATCGAGACGGGATACGGCTCGTCCTTCGACAAAGTGGTCTGCCTCGACGGTGACGAGGTTGTCGGCGGCGTGCCGGATTCCGATCCATTCACCTGCACCAACGGCGAAGCGCAAGACCTCGACGTCACGTTCTTCGTGGGCGAGTTCTCCGTGGGCACTTCGATTCGAGTCACGGACGAGTTCTGGCTAGGGGTCGCTCTACGCTTGCCCTTCTCGAAACAAGTTGCGGACCTCTGGCAGAACGTCGGCGCCGCCCTCGACTTCTTCCAGTACGATCGCGTCAAGAACGACCTCGGTGGCGTGGGATTTCCATCGCCACGCATCGGCCTGATGTACAAGCCTCACCGAAAGGTGGGCATCGGGGTGATGTATCGCATGTGGTCGACCATCAAACTGACGGGAACGACAGAGACGTCGCTCGTTACGAATCCCGACGGCAGTCCTTTGACACTCGACTCGACGGCCGATTGGTACGTCCCGCATGCGCTTCAGTTCGGCGTTGCTTACCGAGCGAACACGCGCTTGTTGCTCGCATGGGAGTTGCGTATTCAGTTCCACGCTGCCGAGAAGCACGGCAATAGGAACCAGACCGTCATCGCCACGGATCCCAACGGAATGCTGCCCGCCTTCCCCACGGTCGTGCCTTTCGGATGGGTAAATGCCTATAGTGCGAAATTCGGGGTCGAATATCGTTTCAAGAAGGAGTTATTGGCCTTCCGCGGAGGCTTCAACATTGGAAACTCGGCGACCAGCGCGCCCTGGGCCCAGTATTTCACGCCTTCACCGGGGCTGGCCACGAGCTTGACCGCGGGCCTCGGCTTCTATTGGAACGATCGAAACGACCCGAGCGTAAAGGACAAGTACATGCTCGATATCGGGACGGTGTTCGCCTACAGCGGCGGCCGCATCGGTGACGAGTACATCGGGACCGACGCGGAGGTCCCCGGAGGAGGCCCGACGGACGTTGTCACGCTGTGCTCGCGCGACCAGGTGGTCCGGACGGGGTGCCCAGGTGAGTACCAAGTCTTCTCCTACTGGGCTTCGGCATCTTTCACGTTGCAGTACTAGGAAAGAACCGGACACAATGCCCCGAGTGATCGAACAAGAGGCCTCGGCGGGCAAGCTTCCCGACGAGTTCGACGCTTTCGCCCAAGCGACAATCGAGTCGCCCTATGCGTTCTACCGATCGTTGCGGACGCACGCCCCGGTCTATCGCGTGCCCAAGGCCGACTACTACCTTGTGAGTCGTTACGCAGACATCAAATCGGTCGTCATGAATAGCGAGACGTACTCGTCGAACCTCACCTCGATCGTTATGGCGCAAACCGATGGCTCGGTGGCCAGCCTCGACGTGGGTCAGCTCGGCATCGGGCCGGTCGACGTGCTCGCGGTGCAAGATCCGCCTGCACACACGAGGCAGCGAGCGCTCACCCATCCGCGATTTGCGATGCGCACGGTTCGTGGTCGCGAACAATCGGTGAGGCACCAGGCGAACGACCTGCTCGACGCCGCCCTCGACAATCAACGGGAGACGAACTGGATGAAGAAGTTCGCTTCCTTGCTGCCAATGGCGGTCATCATCGACATCATCGGTCTTCCCCCAGGGGACCGGGATCAGCTCAAGGCCTGGTCAGACCTTGCGATCGCGCTCTTGAGCGGCACGAGCACCGCTGAGCAAATGGCAACGCACGCAGCGGGAGCGTTGAGCTTATTTCAATACCTGCAAGGGCGGTTCGAGGACGCGCGACGAGGCCCGGAGGACGATTTGCTCGGGCTCTTGGCAGAGGCGACAGGAACCGGCGACGATGCACTCACGGTCGAGGAAAGCGTGAGCATTCTTCTTCAGCTGATCATTGCGGGGAACGAATCGACGGCGAGCCTCATTGGTAGCGCGACACGCCTGCTTGCTGAGAATCCGGATCTACAGGAAGCCCTCCGGCGAGATCCGTCGCGCATACCCCTTTTCATCGAGGAAGCAGTCCGCCTCGAGTCGCCATTTCAGGGCCACTTCCGAAAGGCGACGGAGGCCTGTGAACTGGCGGGCGCTGCGCTTCCGGAGGGAGCACGGCTGATGGTCCTATGGGCCTCGGGCAATCGCGATGAGCGTGTATTCGAGAGCCCAGACGCTATCGACCTCGACCGCCCCAACTTGCGCGCCCACCTTGGCTTCGGTCACGGCATTCATTTGTGCATTGGTGCACAGCTTGCACGCCTCGAAGCCAAAGTAGCCATCGAAGAGCTGCTGAAACGCACGACCCGGTTCGAGGTGGCGGGCCCGGTTCGACACGTGTCGAGCGTCTTCGTCCGCACGCCCGCCGACTTGCCCATCGCTCTGCACCGGTAGCCGTTATCCAACTGAATCGGCCGCATCGATTCTGTTATCCGACGGTGTTCCAGCGCGCAGACCGGGTAGCAATTGTATGTAGCGCATCCCGTGCGCGCACTCGCCTCGAGACGCAGCGGACGAGCTCTACGAGGATCCGTTCACGACCATCGGCCAGCGGCTCGAAAAGAACACCGTGCGAGCCGCGCTCGAGCGGCTTCCGGACGCACGGCAACGCCAAGTCATGCAGCTAATGTACGTGGATGGTTTGGCGCCTCTTAGCCCCTTGGGTTCATTTGGAGAGCCCATGTCCAAACCGGGCGTTGGCGTCCGGTAGTTCTGCTAAGGACACATGTCCGCTTCCGAATGGGGAGCGTGGGGCAGGGGACCTGCAGCGGGCAGGGCGTTTGGCGCGACGTAGGCGGGATCTCTTGTAACCTCGCTCCGATGCGCTGGCTGCTCGTATTCTTCCCGTTGACCTTGGCCTGCCGCAGCGACTCGCAGGCACCCCGTACGGCCGACACCGACGGCGACCGCTTGAGCCGGTCGAAAATCCGCAGGACTTCGAGGCTAAGCTGAGGGTCCGCGGCAATTCGAGCCCGCTCGATGAGCGCTCGATGTTCTTCGTAGTGCCTCCGGCCATCTAGCCACTCGGCGACCTCCAACCATTCCATGCGCGGCAAGTACCGGAGCGCTGTCTATACGTTTTCTGGCGAACAGGCAGCGGACGCCCACCTCGAGCTCAAATGCAACAGCCCATCCCTCGAGCAACGTCCGCATTCAACGGGTCCGTCGCGGCTTACCCTAGCCGCATCCACGGGTTGGTCGCTTGACGCGACAACCCCAAGTGCTCATGACTCCTACGAGCACCATGAGCGCGCCACCCAGCAAGATCCGCATCGACATCGTCTCGGACGTGGTCTGTCCCTGGTGCATCATCGGCTACAAGCAGTTGCAAGTGGCGCTCTCCCGTCTGAATGGCGAGGTCGACGCCGATGTCCACTGGCACCCGTTCGAGCTCAACCCGATGATGCCGCCCGAAGGCCAAGAGCTTCGCGAGCACATGGGGCAAAAGTACGGGACCAACCCCCAGCAGAGCGACGCCGCGCGGGCCCGTCTGACGGCACTCGGCGATTCGCTCGGCTTCTCGTTTAGCTTCTACGAAGGCCAGCGCATCTACAACACCTTTCTCGCGCATCAGTTGCTGGCGTGGGCCGCGCAGCACCGCAAACAATCCTCGCTCGAAATGGCGCTGTTCGAGAGCTACTTTTCCAAACAGGAAAACGTCGGTGACGAAAAGGTTCTGGCCTCCGTTGCGGGCCGGGCAGGGCTCGACGAAATCGAGGCCGCCGCCCTGCTCGAAGATGGCCGCTACGCAGCCGACGTGCGCGAGCACCAGCGCTTCTGGTTGAGCAAGGGCATCCAAGCGGTGCCGTCCTTCATTCTCGACCGCCGCTACTTGATCCCCGGCGCCCAAGATCCGGACGTTTTCGTCGCCGCGTTCGAAAAGCTCACCGAAGAGGCAGCGGAATTGCAACCTGCGAATTCAACCTGAGGAGTCCAAGATGGCCAAACAACTTTCCGGCGACGCCTTGCAGTTGCGCTCGATTATCAGACAGGACGGCACGCTCGAGCTGTCGCTCGCAACGATGCCGATCCCACAACCCAAAGAAGACGAGGTGCTGGTTCGTGTCGAAGCCTCCCCGATCAATCCGTCGGATCTTGGGCTCCTGTTCGGTGCCGCGGACCCGAAGACCATGCGCGCGTCGGGCAGTGCGGATCGTCCAATCGTGACGGCAAGCGTTCCCGACAAGCTCATGCGTGGCATGGCAGCGCGGGTCGACAAGCCGATGCCCGTTGGTAACGAAGGTGCCGGCATCGTGGTCGCGGCCGGTGCTGACGCATCTGCGCAGGCGTTGATCGGCAAAACAGTTGGGATGATCGGCGGAGCCATGTACTCGCAATACCGCTGCGTTCGGGCAAAGCAGGTGCTTCTGTTGCCTGACGGCACTACACCGGCAGAAGGCGCGTCGTGTTTCGTCAATCCGATGACGTCGCTCGCGATGGTCGAAACCATGCGCCTCGAGGGTCACAGCGCACTCGTACACACCGCGGCGGCGTCCAACCTCGGCCAGATGCTGCAGAAGGTCTGCCTCGAGGACGACGTTCCGCTGGTCAACATCGTGCGCAAAGCAGAACAGGTCGAGCTGCTCCGGGTCATGGGTGCGTCCCATGTCTGCAACTCCGGCGAACCGACGTTCATGAAGGACTTGACCGACGCGCTGATCACCACGGGTGCGACTCTGGCGTTCGACGCCATCGGCGGCGGCAAGCTGGCGGGGCAGATCCTCACCTGCATGGAAGCCGCCGCGAGTGCGACTGGCGCCGCGTACAGCCCGTACGGCTCCACCACACACAAGCAGGTCTACATCTATGGCGGACTCGATCGCAGCCCCATCGTACTCACCCGAAGCTTCGGCATGGCCTGGGGCGTTGGCGGCTGGTTGTTGTTTCCCTTTCTTCAGAGGATCGGCCCAGAAGCCACGAAGAAGTTGCAAGACCGCGTCGCGGCCGAGATCAAGACAACGTTCGCAAGCAGCTACACGCGAGAGGTTTCCCTCGCGGAGGCCCTCACCCTCGAGGCCATCTCGGTGTACGGAAAACAGGCGACCGGCGAGAAATACTTGATCAACCCGAACAAGGGGCTCGGCTGATCCATCGGCGGGCGCTCCTCATCGCAGCGGATGTCGAGGCGATCGGCTTTTCGAATCAATCGCCGATCACTAGCTCGCGCCAAGCCGCTTCCGATGGCTTCATGCGAGTCACCTGCCAACCCGAGCCGTGACTCTCGAGCACGAGGGTGATCGGTGCTCCGGCCTGCGGCTCGAGCGCGACGAAGAAACGAAAAGGCGTTTCGTATCCCCACTCGGCTATCTTCGTCGGGCCCGGATCGGTTTGATCCTCCGATTCGCGAGTCCACAGGAGCATCTGGATGCCTCGACCGAACAGCGTCAAGCTCGCGACACCCGCTGCCGAATCGCTTTCCTTCAATGCCTCGGGCTCCAACCGCGCCAAGTAGTCGTCCTTGAGCGCCTGCCGCACGCGCTCTGCGTCCATTCGCTCTCGAATCGCTTCCACCTCGGACTCTTCGAGCGCTTTGGCGAGGGCTCGGATCGTCAGGAGCGGCTGGAGGTAGAGAAACAAGCCCAAGCTCACCATGCCAAGAACGACCATGAGCGTGCCGCGTTTCATCGGTGCTCACCGCGATGGCGATAGGCATCCGAATCGGTCATTGGGGCGAGGAGCTTCGCGGTGTGAGTGCCGGCCACGCTATGCATTCTAGCGCCACCTTCGGTCAACAGGCGGATCTTGCTGAAGATACACGGCTTGGGCGCTGCGCCGGGCTCGACAAGGCCCCAGCCCGGTGGGAGGCTTGATCATGACCTGCTGGTTTGATTCGCGTGGTCGCGGGGAAGCATGAAGCTCGGCGTCGTGGGAATGGGGTGGGTTGGGTCGAGCGTGGCGGCGTCGATCCTTCACAAAGGCGTGGCATCCGAGCTGCTGCTGAGCGACGTGAGGGAAGAGGTCGCAGAAGGCGAGGCGATGGACCTCGCGCACGGCGCCTCGTTTTATCCGACGGCGTCTGTCCGGTCCGCTTCGGTCGAAGACATGATCGATGCGGATGCCGTCATCATCGCTGCGGGAAAATCGGGCGGCCCCAAGGACAGTCGACTCGACCTTCTTCGTGTGAACGCCATGATCATCCACGAAATTGCCACGCGCCTGCGGGGGATGCGCGGCCTGCTCGTGATCGTCACCAATCCCGTGGATGTCATGACGCAGGTTGCGGCGGAGGCCTCAGGGCTGCCGTACGCGCGCGTGATCGGCACCGGCACGATGTTGGACACCGCGCGCCTGCGCGCCACGCTCGGCCGAACGCTCGACATCGAGCCGCGCTCCATTCATGCCCAGGTGGTCGGCGAGCACGGCGACTCCGAGGTCGTCCTGTGGTCCGGCGCCCGGCTCGGCGGAGTGCCCTTGCGCGACTGGCCGGGGTGGACGAGGGACAAGGAACGAGCGATCGCGAACGAAGTGCGAACCGCTGCGTACGAGATCATCGCGAGAAAGGGCGCGACCAACCACGCCATTGGCCTGGTCACAGCCGCGTTGCTCAACTGGACGCTTTCGGGCGCCCGCCGGATCGTCACCGTTTCACGGGTCCAAGAAGGCATCGCCGGGCTTCATGATGTCGCCATCTCGCTCCCCACGATCGTCAGCGCCGAGGGCGCGGTCGAAGTCATCGAGCCCCAGCTGGACACCGAGGAGCGCGACGCGTTAGCGCGGTCAGCCGAGGTGCTTCGCCACGCCTATCGGGAAGCTCGGCCAAGCTAGGGCGCGTTGCACGGTAGGGCTGGGGGCGGACCTGGGTCAGCGCCCGTCGTCGCGACGCCGACGCATTCACCCTTTTCTCCGTTGGACTCCGTGTACATGCTCGCGATGCTCACGTTGTCTGCGTCGCTGAAGGTCCAGACGCCCATTTCGGTGAAACCTTCGCCCGTCGACGTCCAGATGAACTCGTTCCCGCAGAGCTGGCCGCTGCCCATGCTTACGTCAGCAATGTTTTCGAAGGTGTAATCGACGCCGTTCGTCGATTGGGCAATGATGACCTGCGTTGAGACGTCGACGCCCGCGCAGTCCCCGCTTTCGACCGAGCGGCACGTGTAACGCTCGTTGAACGTGCCGGCGATATCGAACGCCGCGGGCGCACATTCACCCGTGCCGTTGTTCGAGGACCCGTCGCCGCAACCTCCGATGAAAGCAGCGAGAGACATTATGGATAGCATGATGATTGATGTCCGCAT
>CAMYJN010000099.1 GCA_947258625.1 uncultured Polyangiaceae bacterium
ACCTTCACCGGGTACATCTATAAGGCTCGCGTGACCGAAGCGACGAACTTCCTCGGGAAGATCAAGCAGCGGCAGGAGTCCTACCGCAACGAGTTCGGACAGTACTGCGCCGTCGATGGCCTAGACTGGGGCAGCTGGAACCCGGCCGCGATTCCGGGTGAAGACCCGGTGGTCTGGGTGAGCACCGCCGAGTGGCGGCAGCTCGGTGCTTCTCCGAACGCGCCGATCCGGTTCCGCTACGCGACCATCGCTGGCCTAGCAGGAGGAGTAGCCCCACCTGCCGATACCGGTCTCGACCCCGATGATCACTGGTTCGCGGCTCGGGCCGAGGGCGATCTGGACGGGGACACCGACACGTTCTACCTCGAGATCTATTCCCAAGCGAATCACATCTATAACAGTGCCACCGGAAGTGGCGGCTGGAAGTGACAATTCCCGTCACCTCCGGGTGACGAGATCTGTCTCTCAGCGCCCTTCCCAGTCCCTCCGAAACCCGGATTTGCCAGTAATTTCGGCTTGAGTAGAGGCCCTAGGAGAATCGGCACGACAGTTGCACTGTCTTGGGGCAACTCAAAATGATGCGGGCATGGAGCCCGGGGGAAAAGGAACTGAATATGAACAAGCTACTGTCGAAGAAAGAGGGCTTCACCCTCATCGAGCTGATGATCGTCGTTGCGATCATCGGCATTCTTGCCGCAATCGCGATTCCGGCTTTCGTCAACTACGTCAAGCGTTCGAAGACCTCGGAAGCGGGCACGAACCTGAAGGGCCTGTTCACGGGCGCGGCCGCTTACTACGACGCGGAGCATTGGCCCCAAGGCGTTCCGGTCCCGGGCGCCGTCGTGGCAGCCTCCTCGCACTGCACTCCCGGGAGCATTGGCCCCAGTAGGCCTCTTGCTGCTCTGGACGACGCGAAGGTCGTCGTCAACTGGGAACTTGCCGCACTATTGCCCTACAAGGAGTTCAGCTTCGCGCCGCAAGATGGGCTCTACTATGCCTACACTGTGACCGATGTCACCCCCGCCGGCGCATGCGGCGTCGCTCCCCTCACGGCGTCGGTCTACACCTTCTCGGCCGAAGGCAACCTCGACGGGGACGCGCTCACGTCGAGATTCGAGATGGCGGCCGCTACGAACGCCGACAACGCGCTCTACCGCCAGCCGGGGATCTTCGAGGTCAGCCCACTCGAGTAATCGCGCTCGGATGACGACTGGAAGGGCCGCGGCACTCGTCGCGGCCTTTTCCGTTTAAGCGGGGCCCGCCCGCCTCTGAGATATACTGGGGCAATGAGGGGTCGGATCATTGCCGCCGTTCTGATCTTGGGCGTGGTCGCTGGGGTTTTTTCGCTTCGCCGGCGAGCGATGGACCAGTACCTCGAAACGCAAACCTACGAGGACATCTACTACCTACCACCGCCGCAGTGGCTGGAGGTGATGAGCCTGGGCCACCGGCGGGCCCTCGCGGACTTGATTTGGCTTCGCGCGCTCATCTACTTCGGCGACGAGTTCGCACACCAGGGCGCGGTCAAACACGTATTCAACTACGGCGAGTCGATGCTGGCGCTCGACCCGGACTTCCGGCGGGTCTACCAGTGGGTCGGCATGGCCGGCGTGTACACGCCGACCGGCAGCTCAACCGAGGTTATCGAGCGTGCGATCGACGTGCTCCGCCGGGGCGCCGAGCGATTCCCGAATGACGGAGAGCTCGCCTGGGACGCCGGAGCGACCATCACCTATGAGCTCCTGCCCCACGTCCCGAAGGACGATCCAAATCGCGAGCGTCTCGAAGCCGAGGGAAACGAGTATATGATGGCAGCCGCGCGCCTTGGAGCAGGTCCTGCCTGGCTGGTCTTGACGAATGCGAGCTCGCTTCGAAAGCTCGGCCAGACCGATCGCGAGCTCCGGCACCTCGAAGAGATGTACGCGATGGTTCGCGATCCGAAGGTGAAGGCGCAAATCGAGAGCCGGCTCACTCAGCTGCGCGACGAGGCCTATGCCGAAGCGTTTCGAAGCACCAACGAGGAGTTCGAGAAGCGCCGCGAGGAGGAATTCCCGTACATGCCATCGACCCTCTATTTCTTCGTCGCGGACCCCATCGAAGCGACGATCGGGCTCGAAGACCCCAGCTAGTCGCTTGCCAAACCGGCAGGGGGCTCGCACAGTCTCGCGGCTTTGAGTCGCGGTCGTCCGAGATTGAGCCTGATCGAAGTGGGGCTCGTGCTCTGCATCGTCGGCATCGTGCTGGCGGTGTTCGTACCGACGTTCGTTCGCCGGGTGCGCATCAACAAGATCAGCGAAGCCTCCGAGCTGCTTCAAGAGCTGAGCGACCGCGCATCTGCCTACTACGCAACTTCGTGGGCCGATGGAAAGCGATTCTGTCTTCCGCAAAGCGCGGGACCGACACCCACGCTGCCGACGGTCGACTCGGCAACGGTCGACTTCGCGGCCGAGGAGCACGCCGGCCACGAAACCTGGGAGGCGCTTGGCTTTCAACCGGACCGCCCCGTGCGCTACAGCTACAGCTTCTTGCCGAGCCGACACGGCTGCGGTCTGGTCGGCGACGACGAGGGGGGTTCGGTCGTCTTTCGAGCCGAAGGGGATCTCGATGGCGACGGCGTGCGCTCGGTTTTCGAACGGCGTGCGACGATCGACGGTGCCGGCGCCGCCCTCAAGCCGGCCGGCACGCTGCACATTCACCGGCGAGTCGAGTAAGAGCCCGGTTGCGGCCTATTTGAAACGTCCTGCCGCGATCTGAGCCTCGGCGTTGACCAAGGCGGTCGTGATCTCCCCAGACGCCTGGCGAAGCGCCGGTGGGGTGCCGTCGCCGAAGCGGTCGGGGTGCAGATCACGAACCAGCTTTCGGAGGGCGACACGGGCTTCGCGGCCGCCGGCGCCTTCTGGAAGGTCGAGCAGCGCATGGGCGGAAGCCCGGCTGCGGAGCTCTCGACGCTTTCGTAGCAACAACGGATAGGAACCGGCCGCCTTGGGCGATGCCGCCCCGAGCAGCTTGAGCATGCAGAGAAACCGAGACGCGGCCAGGCCGCATCCCGGCTGCGCGGCGACCTGCTCGGCCGAGACACCCTTGCGTAGCCAGAACAAGACCGCGGCTTCCTCGGCACGCAGATCGGCCCCGTGGACGAGCGCCTCGCCCACCGGTGTGAGGCGGTACGCCTCGTCTCCGAGCTGGGCGCGTAGCCAAGCCGCATCGACGCGAGTCACAGCGGCGCGCATCGCCTGAAGGGCGAGAAATTTGGCGCGCGCCGGGTCGCGCAGCGTCCGTCCGTCTGGCGCGGCAGCGGACTGTACGAGGCGGAGCACCAGCCCATCCCAGTCACACATCCCAAGGAGCCGCTCGAGCGCCTGCCGATGGGTGACGGCGACCCGCCTATCGACGGTCGCCCCGATGAGCTTCCCTGAATCGAACAGAAACGTCGCGCGATGCCCCTCCCCCTGCACGTGCAAGGTGCCGCTGGCGCTCGCTCGGTCGAGACCAATCAAGACGCGGCAAACCGTGGTCGCACTCGGGAGCATCCGCACGCAAGTCGAATATGCGATCCGCCGAGCGCTGGCTAGTTTTTAGCGTGAGGCCGCGTAGCGCGGGTCGCCGGGGCGCAACGCGAGAGCGTTTCGGATTTGCGCGAACCTCGCAGACACCGACGTTGGTGCGACCCCGTACCGACGTGCCACCTCGGCCTGCGTGCAGCCGGGGCGCTGCTCGACGACCGCAATCGCGTACTCGAGCGCCGCGGCCAAAACTTCGGGCTTGGTCACGCGAAGCTCGCAGTGCGCCTGCATGTCGGACCACAGCTGCGTTGCGCGTTCGATTTCTTCGCGCGAGTAGCCGGCTTCGCCCATCTTGAGCTGAACCGTCTCGGCGACCCGATCGGCCGGTGGGCGACGCACGGTGGCCTTGGCTGCGGCGGTGTCCGTGGCGCCGGCTTCGATCCAATCGAGAAGCCCGCGGTGATCGGGATTGCAAGGGCCCTGCTCTCGGGCGAGCTCCGCGAGCTTGAGCGCTTCGTCGAGATCACCGAGACGCGCCACGCAGTGCGCCAAGGAGCCGATGATTTCGTCGTGCTCGGGCTCGAGCTCGTAGGCGCGCCGCAGATGCGGATAGGCACCGCTCGGATCATCGAGTGCGACATCCATCAAGTGACCCAGGTTGTGGTGGTACCAAGGAGTCTGCGGAGCGATGCTGGACGCTTCGCGATAGGAACGGACGGCAACCCGATAGTTGCCGAGCAGCGCATGGCAAAGACCCATGAGGGCGTGAAGGATGTCGTCCTCCGCACAGTGGCGAAGCACGCACCGCAGGTGCAGCGCAGCCTTCCAGGGGTTGTCTTCGAGGTGGAGCTCCGCGAGGTGCCGATGCGCGAAGAGCGAAGCCTCGCTCCCCTCGTCCGCGACGGACACCAATTGGGCTAGCAGACCTTCAGCGCGCTTCGACGATGCCTCGAGAGCTTCTTCCGCCTGCTCCCAGAGTTCTTCGATCGTGCTCACCCCTCGTCCCATCTAAACTCGTATAGCTGGTCAATTTTTTGAACGCAAGACTCGTCCGATGTGGGCGAGCTCTTGGAACGCATCGTTTGCGGTTCACGGCACGGGTATCACGCTTGTGTTCACCGCCCGTGACTGACGTTCGGGCCCCGCGCATTGAATCTGCGCATCGTGCGGGCTTGAGGTATGCTTCGGGGGCTCGACCGCTCACACGTCGAGGGATAGCGAAACCACGATGCCCGATGAATTCGACGAAAACGCTTCCGAGTCCGCCGATACAGGCGAACGAGAGCGTCGCTGGTCCGAAGGTGTCCTTCGCGACACGCTGCGAAAAGCCGTCGAGAAAGGCATCGAAGCGGGCGTCGGGACGCTGCGGAGCGCCGACAGCGCCCTTCGCGGGGTGACCCAGGACGGCAAGCTCCCGAAAGAGCTGATCGGCTACGTCTTCGCGTCGGTGGACGAGACCAAGAACGCGCTGGTGCGCACCGTCGCCAAAGAGGTCCGCGATTTTCTCGAAGCCACCGATATTGCTGGCGAGTTCTATCGTGCACTCACGTCCCTGTCGTTCGAGGTCAAGACCGAGATTCGCTTCATTCCCAACGACGCCGGCGGCGTTCGACCCCAGGTCAAGGCTCGCGCGGTGCAAAAGCGCAAGCGGCGCGGCGCCGTGGTCGAAACCGAGCCGATCATCCCGCCCGACGATTCTGCTGGGACCTGAGCAGGATGACCGCACCCGGGACAGTGTACTTGGTGGGTGCCGGCCCCGGCGACCCAGAGCTGATCACCAGGCGTGGGCTCCGGCGACTTCGCGAAGCGGATGTCGTCCTCTACGACGCGCTGATTCACCCCGACCAGCTGAGCGAGGCGAGACCCGAAGCCGAGCTGGTGTTCGTCGGTAAACGCGCCGGTCGCGTCAGCCAGCGGCAGGCCGAGATCAATCGGCAGCTCGTCGAGGCTGCGCGCAAAGGCAAGACGGTCGTGCGGCTCAAGGGCGGGGATCCGTATCTCTTTGGGCGCGGCTCGGAGGAGGCCGAGTTGCTCGCGTCGGAGGGGATTCCCTTCGAAGTGGTTCCGGGCGTGCCCTCGCCGCTTGCCGCAACCGCGTACGCCGGCCTCTCGTTGACCCATCGGTCCCTCGCGTCGAGCGTGGCCTATGTGACCGCCACCGAATCCGTCGAAAAGGACCGCGCCAGCCACGACTGGTCAAAGCTCGCAACCGCCACGCAGACGCTCGTCATCTTCATGGGGATGCGTAAGCTCGACTCGCTTGCGACGCTCTTGATCGAGAATGGGCGCCCCGCGGACACGCCCGCCGCCGTCGTCCAATGGGCTTCGCTTCCCAGGCAGCGCACCGTCGTTGGGACCCTCGCCGACATTCACGAGCGCGCATCGCAGGCGGGCCTCGGCTTGCCGGCGCTCACCATCGTGGGCGAGGTCGTACGCCTGCGCAGCAGCCTACGTTGGTTCGATACCAAGCCGCTGTTTGGGAAACGCATGTTGGTCACCCGAGCCGCGCACCAGGCTGAGTCGCTCGCGGCGATTCTTCGTGACGAAGGCGCACAGCCGATCTTGGCGCCAACGATTCGGATCGCACCGGTCACCGACCTCGCGCCGCTCCGCAATGCCATCGCCGGTCTGCATCGCTACGACTGGATTCTCTTCACGAGCAGTAACAGCGTCGAGATCGTGCTCTCGTCCATCGAAGAGGCCGGCCTCGACCTGAGGGCCTTGGCGGGCGTCAAGGTGTGCGCCATCGGCGACAAAACGCGACAGGCCCTGCGCTCGCGCGGGATCGTCGCGGACCTGGTTCCCAAGGACGCCCGGGCCGAGGGCGTGATCGCCGAGCTCCGTCCGTTTGTCGCCGAGGGGTCAACCATCCTGCTTCCACGCGCGGAGATCGCCCGCGAAGTCTTGCCCGATTCGCTTCGAGAGGCCGGCGCCGAGGTCGATGTGGTCGCCGTGTACAGAAACCTCCCGCCCGAGCCCAAGGAGGTCGAACGCATTCGAAGCCTCGTCGACCCAAGCGAAAGCGACGCGGTCTTGTTCACGTCCTCCTCGACCGTCGAGAACTTGTTCGAGCTGCTGGGGCCGGACGCCGCCGCTCGCCTCGGGGCGCTCGATCTCTTTTCGATCGGCCCGATCACCACCCGGACCGCCAAGCGCCTGGGCCTCGCGATCGCGGCGACCTCGTCGGCACAGACGATCGAATCGCTGGTCGAGACCGTGCGCGCATACTATGCACCGACCGGAGATGCGGATGACTAAAATCGCATGCGCGACGGCCCTTGCGCTGCTCGGCCTCATCGGATCGGCCTGTGGTGACCCGTGCGGCGCCGCGGAGGACCGGCCGGTGCCGCTCACCGACCTTCCCTGCAGCATGACGAGCGCGGAGGGCATCTGGGAGTCGCACCCCTTCCCCCCCATTTCCGATGCGCAATGCTACTGGCTGGAGTTCCGGGGGTGCAGCAAATATCAAGTCGAACACCCGCTCGGTCGAGCTCCAGTCCAAGTCCTGGGCTACACCTCCTTCGACCAGGACGGCAGCTTCTCGACCCCGGCCTCTGGCAACAGCTTCGTCGTTCAAGAGGTGAGTGACTCCACGGTGACGATTCGTAACGCTCAGAACCAGCTTTTCTACCTGAGACTCACGCTCGACTGACCCCCTAGCGCATCGGCGGGGCCGGCCTTAGGTTGAGTCCGTCCGCCGAGAATGGCGAACTGGGCTCTGTCGGAGAAAGCGCTAAAATAAGGAATGGCCGACAGGTTCGACAACGATGCCGGGACCATCACCGAGGTTAAACCGCAGAAAAAGCTCAAACGCCCCAGGCTCTTTCGAGTTCTTCTACACAATGATGATTACACCACCAGGGAGTTTGTCGTTCACGTTCTGCACACCGTGTTCCACCTTGGAGAGCAAGCTGCAATCCGCATCATGCTTCACGTCCACCACAACGGCGTGGGCGTGGCCGGGGTATTCACCCGCGAGGTCGCGGAGTCCAAGATCCAGCGGGTGGAGCGATTGGCGCAGGAGCACGAGTTTCCGCTCCGCCTGACGATGGAGCCCGAAGAGGAGGAAGACGAGTAACCATGGCCGGCCCCGTGATCGACAAAGAGCTTCAGGAGACGCTTCG
>CAMYJN010000100.1 GCA_947258625.1 uncultured Polyangiaceae bacterium
GAGGAGAGCGACGCCCTGGTCGCAAGCACCAACTCGGACGCCCTCAATACGGTTATCGCGATGTTGGCCAAACGCTTCGGGGTCCCAACCGTCGTCGTGAAGCTCAAAGACCTCGGCCTACGACCTGCCTGTCAGGAGATGGGCGTGGCCCAAATCATCGCGCCGAGCATCTCGGCCGCCGCGGAGATCTTGGCAGCCCTCCATGGATTTGGCAGGCCCGACTTGTCCCTCGTCACGCGAGGAGGCCTTCGATTCGTAGAGTTCGAAGTGCAAGGCCTCGACGCGACATCCTTGGCTGAGCTCGACGTCCCGGACGGCGTTTTGGTCCTCACCGTTGTCCGCGGCGAAGAGGTGCTGCTCGCGCGGGGCAAGACGCGGGTCCAATCGGGCGACCTGTTGTTGCTGCTCGTCGAAAACGAGCACGCATTCGGGCGGATGAAGGAGCTGGTGAACCGAGCTTGAATCCGGGCGGGGGCCCGGCCCCTCGACGAAGGCTCAGTCGAGCATCCGAGCGTCGAAGCCCTGGGCCGACAAGGCCCCCAACACCTGCTCCGCCTCTTCTTCGCCTCGAAGCTGCAGCACCATGTTCACGATCGCCGCGCGAGCCGAGGAGGCGTCGAAGGCACGCTGGTGGCTGATCTCCATGATGTTGCTGTGGAGCTCGCCGAGCAGCTGGGTGACTTGGCCTAGGGCGCCCGGAGTGTCCGGCACCTCGACCTCGAGCCTCACCAGCCGGTGGCTGCGCACCATGCCGCGCTGCAGGACCGAGGACAGGGTCATCATGTCGATGTTGCCGCCGCAGAGGATGGTTCCGACGTTCTGGCCCTGGAACCGCTCTTTGTACCTCATCGCTGCTGCGACGCCTGCGGCGCCGGCGCCTTCCACGACGGTTTTCTCGATTTCCGCAAGGACGAAGATCGCCTGCTCGATGTCGTCTTCCACCACGAGGACGATATCGTCGACGTGGCTTCGAATGAGTTCCATGGTGAGGATGCCCGGTGATTTCACTGCGATGCCGTCCGCAACCGTGTCGTGGTTTGGGACATCATTCGGATCGAGGCCGTGAAACGCATGGTGGGCCGACGGGTAGCGTTCGCTCTGCACGCCAATGATCTGGATGCTCGGGTGCAGCGCCTTGGCTGCAACTGCCACCCCAGAAATCAGCCCGCCACCGCCGATGGGCACGAGGAGGCTGTCGATTCGATTTCCGGCCTCGAGCATCTCCAGTGCGAGCGTGCCCTGTCCCGCGATCACAGCGGGGTCGTCGTACGGGTGAACCAGGGTCAGATCCCGTGTCCGTGCCAGCTCTTGCGTAAAGGCGCGCGTCTCGTCGAACTGGCTCCCGTGCAAGATCACTTCGGCCCCATGCGCACGGGTCTGCTCCACCTTGGAATTGGGGGTGGTGCGGGGCATGACGATGGTCGTCGGTATCCCGAGCCGCTTCCCGTGATAGGCGAGCGCTTGCGCGTGATTGCCGGCGGACATGGCGATCACGCCCCGTCCGCGTTCCGTCCGGCTCATGCTCAGTACGCGATGGAGCGCTCCCCGCTCCTTGAACGATGCGGTGAACTGTTGGTTCTCGAACTTCAAGTAGAGCTGCAGGCCAGTCAGTGCCGACAGTGTTTTGGAAAGCTCGAACGGCGTGTGGACGATGCTCTCCCCAATGAGCTCGTGAGCGCGCCGGATATCATCGATGGTGACAGTCATGGTGAACCGCCGTGGTGCCTCGACAGGAAACCCTTGGGGACGAGGCTGGTCGCTAGCATGACTTCGTTGATGTCGCGGTGCTCCGACCACGTACGAGCTTCTCGATGCTCGGGTTCGAGCCAGAATGACGTGATCCGCGGACCGAGCGCAACGTAGGGCGTCAGCGCTTTGATCTCCGCGTCTACTTCTGCGGCCCGAGAGGAGCCCAGATGTTTCGTTCCCACCTCCTTTTCGACTAGCTCGATTGCGGAAAGTCCGATTGCGAGCCCGAGCTCCCGAAAAGCCAGGCGCCGAGAGGCGGGATATCCAAGGTCATTCCGCTGAGCGTAGCCCGCAAGACCTCGCACTGCCGCAGCAAGCAAGGCGTCCAACAGGTCAGACCCCGCGAATGCTCCGAGATGCATCAATTGCGCAACCCGTGAGGCATCGGCTAGCAGGCCGCCCAGGCCCAGCGGGTCGGCAGTCGCCCAGTCCTGGCCTGCGATCATGGCTGCGAAGTCCGCCACCTCGTCCTCCAAGTCCGGCCCGCTGGGGGTGCTCGGTTGCGTTGACTTGGTCGTTCGGAGCTGTGTGCAGGTGATGAAACCGTCTAGCGGGTCGTGGTGGCCCATCGACGGGACGAGTGGGCGCGAAAGATCGGTGCTCATCTTCCAAACCATCCGCCGACCACTTCGATCGGCATAGGTGAAGGCATCGTGCGCCACCTTGGCGAGCTCCCGCGCCCAGTCGCTGAACTGCAATTGCCCTGTCCTGCGGGACGTCTGGTCCAAAGCGTGCATCCATTTCGTCAAGTAGTGGAAATACTGGCCGTCCCGTTGCCACTCTAGTTGGTCGTCAAAAGGTTCGCCGACCGCTCGTTCGGGGAGCGCCTTGCCAATTCGCAAGCCGCCTCGGGTCGGGTGAGCCTCACCTTCCTGCGAACTGAGGCCGCTGATCCATCCGCTTCGCGAATCATCGGCACGATAGGTTCCAAGGACGTGGTGCACTTGGTCGATCAACCGAAGCGCAAGCGCCGTGTATCGCTCTTCACCGGTTGCCTGAGCCAAGCCGAGGAAGTTGCAAACCGCGAAGGCATCCGTCCATAGGTAGCGCTGCGCGGGTAGGTCGGAGGTGAGCCCAGTGCGTTCTGCAAAGCGCATCATGAGCTCGGCGGCTTCCTCGACGGCTCCCAGTGTCGGTGTCATTCTAATCGTAGTCACGGCTCAGATCGCTCCGCCAACATACACGACGCCCCCCCACGAGGCACTTCGGGTGCTAAGGTCCATCCGAGTCGCATGCCAAACCAAGACCGGGAGCGGAAGCGGAGGAGACCTAGGCTGCGTCTCGGCATTCTCTATCTTCTCACGGCCATCGTCGGAGGGTCATTTCTGCTGCAGATGTGGACGACCTATGAAAGGGTCGCGTCGATTCCGTACAGTGAATTCGAGACGCTGCTCGAAGCCGGAAAGGTCAAAGAGGTCGTCGTCACGGACGACGCCCTGCGAGGCGAGCTGACCGAAGCCATTGATGGAAAGACGCGCTTCATGACAAATCGGGTCGATCCCGATCTCGCCCAAACTCTCCAAGCGCACGGGATCGAGTACTCGAAGCAGGAGCAAAGCGCGCTCGTGCGAGGAATCGTCTCCTGGTCATTGCCTCTGCTGCTCTTTTTGGGGCTCTGGTTCTTCTTGAATCGCCGGATGGCAGGGCTGGGCGGCCCTGGCGCCGGACTGATGTCGGTTGGCAAGAGCAGAGCGAAGGTCTACATGGAGACCGATACGCGGGTGACCTTCGCCGACGTTGCCGGCGTCGACGAAGCCAAGCAAGAGCTCCAGGAGGTCGTCGCCTTTCTCAAGGACCCGGAGTCCTATGGTCGACTCGGCGCCCGCATGCCCAGAGGGATCTTGCTCGTGGGCGCGCCCGGTACTGGCAAAACGCTCCTAGCTCGCGCAGTAGCCGGGGAGTCGGGGGTTCCTTTCTTTTCGATCAGTGGGTCGGAGTTCGTCGAGATGTTCGTGGGGGTTGGCGCGGCACGTGTTCGAGATCTGTTCGACCAGGCCCGTCAACAAGCGCCCTGCATCATCTTCATCGACGAGCTCGATGCTCTCGGCCGTGCGAGAAATGCCCAACCCTTCGGCGGAGGCATGGACGAGAAAGAGCAAACACTCAATCAACTGCTAGTCGAGCTCGACGGATTCGATCCGTCGACGGGCATCGTGCTCCTGGCCGCCACGAACCGCCCCGAGATCTTGGATCCGGCCCTGCTGCGTGCGGGTCGCTTCGATCGCCAGGTCCTCGTGGACCGGCCGGATCGCACCGGAAGGACTGCGATTCTCAAGGTGCACGCCAAGAGGGTGGCGCTGGATTCGGATCTGGATTTGGAAGCGGTCGCCGCGCTCACGGCGGGATTCACCGGCGCGGACCTGGCCAATTTGGTCAACGAAGCCGCAATCGTTGCAACGCGAAGACGGGCCGACAGCGTCAGCTTGGAGGATTTCACGGCTGCCATCGAGCGCATCGTGGCCGGTCTCGAGAAGAAGAACCGCATCCTCAATCCGCGTGAGCGCGAAGTCGTCGCATACCACGAAATGGGTCACGCCTTGGTGGCACTGATGTGCAAGCGATGCGATCCGGTGCACAAGGTGTCGATCATTCCGCGAGGCGTTGGAGCCTTGGGATACACGATGCAGCGGCCTACCGAAGATCGCTATTTGATGACGAGTGAAGAGCTACAGGAAAAGATGGCTGTGCTCCTAGGCGGTCGCGCCGCTGAGCAGTTGGCGTTCGATCACTTGTCCACGGGTGCGGCGGACGACCTAGCGAAGGCGACCGACATCGCACGGAGCATGGTGACTCGATACGGAATGGTGCCCGAGCTCGGACATGTCTCCTATGAGAGCGAGTCCTCCGCCTTTTTGGGGGAACGCAATTTGCCGTTTCGAACCCGAGACTATAGCGACGACACCGCCCGAGAGATCGACACCGCCGTCCGGGCGATGGTTCAGAGCGCCTTCGACAAGGCCCTCGCCATCCTGAGCGAGGAGCGCGACACCTTGGAGAAGGGCGCACGACTGTTGCTGGAGAAGGAAACCCTAGGCGAGGCCGCGCTCCAAACACTGTACCACGAAATCGAACAGATGCATTCGGAGCCCCCGTCGGAGTGACGCTTGATTTGGGTGGACTCCTGCTCTACCGGTAATGTCAGAGGTCAGTTCCATGTCTACGTCTCGAGAGCTTCCCGTCTCCGCACTGTACCGAAGCTGTGATCTTCGACAGCTAGACTTCGAAACAACGAGCGACCTCGCCGAGCTCGATCACCTGGTCGCTCAGGAAAGGGCTGCGAATGCGATCGAATTTGGCGCGAGCATTCAGCACGAGGGTTACAATCTTTTCGTCCTTGGCCGTGAAGGAACGGGGCGGCACTCCCTCTTGCAACAGTATCTCGAGAAGAAGGCGCGTACGGAACCGCCTGCCTCCGACTGGTGCTATCTAAACAACTTCGAGGAGTCGAGACAACCGAGGGCCATCGGGTTGCCTGCGGGCCGGGGCAGGAAGCTTGCCGCGGACATGACTCAGCTCATCGATGACGCCCGAGCGGCGATTCCGGCGGCCTTCGAGAGCGAGGACTACCGAACGCGACGAGAATCGATCGAGCGCGAGCTCGCCGAGGAGCAAGAGGCGGCGTTCGAGGAGGTGAGCAAGAGCGCCAAGGAGCGAGGCATCGGAATCATCCAAACTCCTACCGGCATCGTATTTTCACCTATTCGCGACGAAAAGACGCTCGATCCCGAAGAGTTCAACAAGTTGCCAGAGGCGGAGCGCGAGCGGATCGTTCGCGACACGGAGGAGGTCGGCCAGGAGTTGCAAGCGGTGATGCGGCAGGCTCCCAAGCGTGTCCGCCAAGCGCGGCGCAGGGTACAGGAGCTCGATCGCGAAATTGCACTGTGGGCGGTCGGAAGCTTGATCGAGGAGTTGACTCAGAAATACGCAGCGCACGAGGGAGTCGTCCGCTACTTGGAGCGGATCAGCGAAGACATCGTGCAGAACATTGCGCTGTTTCGGACGTCGCCCGAGGGGCCTTCGCCGCTCCAGCAGCTCGTTGGCGTACCGATGGCGGGCGACGAAATGGAGGCGTCGCCTGCCACTCAACGTTACGCGGTAAATGTCCTCGTTGATCATGCAGGCGCCGAGGGCGCGCCGGTCGTGTTCGAGCATAATCCGACCTTCCAGCAACTTCTGGGGCGGGTCGAGCACTTGTCCCAAATGGGCACGCTGGTTACCAACTTTCGACTGATCAAGGCCGGAGCACTTCACAAAGCGAACGGCGGGTATCTGGTGCTGGATGCGCGGAAGCTGCTGACGCAACCCTTTGCATATGACGGTTTGAAACGCGCGCTTCAGTCACGTGCGCTGCGGATCGAATCGCTCGGGCAGGCGTACAGCCTGGTCAGCACAGTCTCGTTGGATCCCGAGCCCATCCCGCTTTCGGTCAAGGTCGTGTTGGTCGGTGAGCGACTGCTCTATTATCTGCTTCAAGGGCTCGATCCGGAGTTTTCGACGCTGTTCAAGGTAGCGGCCGACTTCGAAGACCAGGTCGACCGAAGCGAGGAGAACACGCGCTTGTACGCCAGGCTCCTTGCAACGCTGGCGAAACGAGCATCACTGAAGCCCTTAGACCGCCAAGCGGTCGCTCGGATCATCGAAGAGAGCGCCCGGGAAGTCGGCGATGGCGAGAAGCTCTCGGCGCGCATCGGGCTGGCGGCGGATATGATCCGGGAGGCAGACTTCTGGGCAGAGAAAGCCGGCTCCGAGGTGATCGATCTCAGAGCGGTCGAGCAGGCAATTGAAAGCCGCATCCACCGCAGCGGCCGAATTCGGGATCGAATGCGAGAGGAGATCCTGCGGAAGACCGTTCTGATCGACACTGAGGGCAAAGTCGTCGGCCAGATCAACGGGCTCGCTGTGCTGCAGATCGGAGATTCGCGCTTCGGTCGACCCAACAGGATCACTGCGCGAGTCGCTCTCGGGACTGGCAAGGTGATCGACATCGAACGAGAGGTCGAGCTTGGCGGTCCCATTCATTCCAAAGGTGTATTCATCTTGTCCAGCTACTTGGCCGCGACCTATGCAGCAGACCAGCCGCTTTCACTATCGGCGAGCTTGGTTTTCGAGCAGTCCTATGGCGAGGTGGAGGGCGATAGCGCTTCTTGCGCGGAGCTCTGCGCATTGCTGTCTGCGCTGGCTGATTCGCCGATCGACCAATCGCTTGCGGTAACCGGATCGGTCAACCAGCGTGGGGAACTCCAGGCGATTGGCGGCGTGAACGAAAAAATCGAGGGCTTCTTCGAGATTTGCCAGGCCAGGGGGCTCACCGGTTCGCAAGGTGTCCTAATCCCAGCGGCCAACGTCAAGCACCTCATGCTTCGAAGCGATGTGAGGGATGCCGTGCAAAAGGGCCTGTTTCGTGTCTACGCCGTGGAGAACGTCGACCAGGCGATAGAAATCCTATGCGGCCTTCCCGCGGGAGAGGCAGGGCGGGACGGAGTGTTTCCCGACGGCACTATCAATCAACGCGTCAGCTCGAGGATGGCCGACCTTGCGGAAAAGCGTCGCAAGATGAGCAGCGACGCGAAATCCGGAGCGGAGCAGTGACCGCCGAAGTGAATGAAGACCGCGTGCGGCGCATCGTGGTCGTCTTCGGCGGCAGCTCGGACACGAGTGTTGCTGGAGTGCTGGCTTCTCTCGCGTCGGAAGGGGCCGCTGACATCGCGGCCGTCTTCCTCGAGGATCACGTGTTGTTCCGTCTGGCAGAGCTCCCTTTTACGACTGA
>CAMYJN010000101.1 GCA_947258625.1 uncultured Polyangiaceae bacterium
ATTCAGGCCCGTTATTACGTGCTTTCAGGCATGTAAATTTTTGCGTTCCTGTTGGAACATGCCCCAATTCGCGCTAGGATTCAGTCGATGACACCCTGGAATGGGTGCAACTGAGTGTGCCCGCCCACAGACGACGAGACAGATGAGATTCGAGTGCGATAGCTGCCACGCCAAGTACAAGATCGCCGACCAAAAGGTTCGCGGTCGAGTCGTTCGTTTTCCGTGTCGCAAGTGCGATCACAAGATCCTCGTCGACGGCCGCGACGGCGATCCGGACGTGACGGTTCCCGCCGGGTCGGCGTACGGCTTTGAAGAGGTCAGGCGAAGCAGACCAGAGCCTGCGGCGCCATTCACACACGAAGCACCTACCGCGCGCGCGCGTCGGCCGTCGTCGCCGGTTCGCCGGCGTTCTTCATCGGTGCCGCCGCGCCGTCCGTCTGCGGCCGCACGCAGAGTCTCTTCGATTCCAGCTGCTGCGAGCAGCGCGCTCGTGGGTCAGCATCCGGGCTTGGCGCCAGCGCTCCCGACCGCGCCGGCTGGTCCACCGATTGCGGTGAGAGGCGAGGTGCCGCAGTGGCACGTTTCGATCAACGACGTCCCGGTCGGGCCGGTTCGACTCGAAGAGCTCGGTCACAAGATCGACGCGGGTGCAGTGAGTGAATACTCCCTCGTTTGGCGCGAAGGGCTCGAGGAGTGGCGTCCGCTTGCAACCGTTCCGGAGCTCATGGCCTTGCTGCACGAGCGCCGGCATTCGGGTCCTCCGTCGCGAACTTCGTTTTCGTCGATGCCGCCGTTTGTCGACTCGCAGACCTCGATCGCCGGGTCGTCGGAGCGCACCGTAGTGTCGGCGCCCATGGCTGGGTTCGACGCGGCCGGCGTGCCCCACGATTTCGTTCCGCTCGCCGATTCACTTGCGCCCGACGAAGAAGCGTCCGGCGGGCTTGGGGAGATGTCGCAGCCACCTGCGCCGATTGGGCCGCCCGGGATTTTCGAGTCATCCGCTCGATTGGGTTCGTTTTCCGGGCTTCCGGCCGCCGCAGGCGAAGGGGTTTCGGTGCCTTCGGTGCCGCCCGCGGCTGCCACGGCAAGTGCGGAGCCGCGCCGACGACTTTCGGTCGGCGTGCTGGCGCTGATTCTGGCCGTGATCGTGCTTGCGGGAGTCTCTTCGTTTCTGGCCTATGAGCGTTTTGGAGGTTCCGCGCTGACCGGCTGGCTCGGCAGTCGCGATTCCGCACCGGCAGAGCCTCGAAGGCGTGCGGTGAAGCCCGAGGCGCAAGCAGAAGCAGCAACGGATCCCGAAGCGGTCGAGGATCCCGCGGACGAAGCGTCGGCGGAGACGAGCGTCGCTGCCGACGGCACGCCAGGCGAGGCCAACGAACCCACCGTACCCGTCACCGACGAGTCCGCCAAGGCAGCCGCAACCGAGGGCGTCAATGCGGTACCCGCGGCGCGCGTGAATGCGACAGCGCCACCTGCGGGGACACAGCAGGCCACGCTCGTGTTCGAACCGCCAAACCCGGCGAACGATGGGCCGGCGATGGCGCCTGCCACGAAGCCCAAGCCCAAGAAGCGCCGCAGGGCCCGTGCACAGCCGGTCGAAGGTTCGTTGAGCGCTGCGGAGCAAAAAATTCTCGAAGACTTCGGTTCAGGTGCCGATGACGCACCCGCAAAAATCGCGGTGAAAGAGCCCGCCAGCAGCCAAAGCGCGAAGCCACCGCTCGACGGCGACGGCGTTCGGGCAACCGTGACCACCAACAAACCGCGTTTGCAGCGCTGCTACGAGCGCGCGATTCGTGGTCAGCAGTCACCGCAGTCGGTTCGGCTGGACGTGAGCGTGATGGTCGCAGCCTCCGGCAGAGTCAAAGAGGTGAGCGCCGATGGAGATGGCCCTGGTGGGCTTGCCGAGTGCATTGAGGCCTCCGTTCGACGTTGGCGCTTCCCGGCATCTTCCGAAGGCGGGCCGGCGAAATTCCCGATTGTGTTCTCTGCGAACTGAGTAGGTTCCAATGCCGACGAAGCCACTGATCGACGCTGGGACGATTGCCCGGCGTGTCGCGGAGCTGGGCAGGGCGATCACCGAGGACTATCGAGGCCAAGACTTGGTTGTCGTCCCCGTGCTCAAGGGCAGCTACATGTTCGCCGCGGACTTGGTGCGCCACATCGACCTCGATGTCGCCATCGACTTCCTCGCCGTCCGCAGCTACGGCAATCAGCAGGAAAGCAGCGGGGTGGTGCAGATCACCACCGACTTGAGTCACTCGATCGAGGGCAAACACGTGATCCTGGTCGAGGATATCGTCGACACCGGGCTCACCGTTGCCTATCTCCATCAGAACCTTTCTACCCGCCAGCCGGCGTCACTCAAGGTTGCATCCTTGCTTCACAAACCTTCGCGCACCGGCGTGCCCGTCCAAATCGACTACCTAGGCTTCACGGTTGATGACGTGTTCATCGTCGGCTACGGCCTGGACCTCGCACAGAAGTACAGGAATCTGCCCTACCTGGCGGTGGTCACCGACGACGAGGCCTAAGCGGCCTATACTCGTCCCCGTGAACGACCCGAAGCCACCCGAGGATTTGACCGAGCGAATACGGCGCATCGCGACGACGATTGCCGAAGAGGTCGACAAGCGCCTCATCTCCAGCGATCAGTCGCCTTCCATGCTCGAGGCAGCGGCCTCTTCGCTCGGCACGACGATGGAGCGATGGGGTCGGAACCCCGGCCTTCGGCGGATCCTCGGCGGAGTGCAGCGCGACGAGGTCACGAGCCCAGGGGAGCCAGTCGAGCTTTCGGCGACCTTGGGTGTCTCTGCCAAGCTCGGCACCGTCGCGAGGTTTTATGTCGATGACGCGGTCGCTGCAGAGGTTTCGATCGGTAGCGACGCCGAGGTGCGTGCGGTCATAGACGCGCCGGGGCCCGGCCTTCATCGCGTCCGTGTTGCCATTTGCAACGACCGGGGCGAGGTCGTCACCGACCTGTCTGGCCACCGTTTGCTGCAGGTCGCCAGCGGCCGGCCGGTCGTGCTGGTGGACGCGGCGCTCGTGCTCCCTCGGGTTGCGGACCAGCCGATCCCCTCGGTCTCGCCCGTCGAAGCGCTTCGCGCGCTCATCGATGAGGGCTTCGAGCTCGTCTACTTCGACATTCACGTGAAGAACCGGGATCCCTCGATCCATGAGGCGCTGGTCACCCAGCGGCTGCCACCCGGAGCGATCCTGGTCTATTCGGCGGAGGAGCAAGAGCTCCGAAGCCTCGGCATCGATTTCGTCGAGATGTTCGCTTCGACCGCGATTCGCCGGCTACGCGCAAAGGGTGTTCCGGTGACCACGATCTTGACCGAGCGGGATGAGCACCCCGATGAAAGCCTTGCCCAGCAGGTCAGCGTCATGACGCCGGCGACGGCACGGAGGCGAGCGCTTTCGGGTGCGTTTACAGCCGAGATCGAACGGGCGGCCAAGCTGCTGCACGACAGGTCGCAGAGCAATCCGCTGGACTGGCGTCTCGATCAGACCACCGACTCCAAACTTGTTCCAGGTAACTCGTTCCACGCCGAGCTCGACAATGGCGAGGCGAGGCGGCGCTTGCTGGCTGCGTTCGATGAGGCCCGGTCGACGATTCACATTCAGTTCTACATGGTGCAACCGAGCGACTTCACCGAGCACATGATCGTCCGGCTGATCCAGCGCGCGCGTGCCGGTGTGAAAGTTCGGTTCATGGTCGATGCGCTCTACTCCGACGAAGAGGTTCTCGGGCGCCTCAACCCGTCGATTCTGTCTCTGAAGGAAGAAGAAAACATCGAGGTGCTGGCGGTCAATCCGATCGAATCTCGCAAGCAGATGGACGTTTCGCGGCTCAAGAAGCGCGACCACCGCAAGCTCGTCATCGTGGACGGACGCTTGGCATTCGTGTCTGGCCGGAACGCCAGCAACGAGTACTACATGGGGTTCAGCGAGGTCCCGGTGCACGACAACACTCGCCACGAGCGCATTCCCTGGCTCGACGCACATGTCGAGGTCACCGGGCCCTTGGTGCGAACGGTTCAGGAGACCTTCGTGGGCACCTGGCATCGGCAGGGCGGCACCCGGATTCCGAGCGACCACAACACGACGCCCGAGCTCGAGCCTACGGGCCCGGCCTCGGGGCGTTTGGTGGTGCACCGCGGTCTCGCGGAAACCAACGGGCTCGCGATGTACGAGGCGATGTTCGACGTAGCGGAAGACCACGTCTACATCGTCAACGACTACCCGATCGTTCCGGCGCTGGAGCGCGCCATCTATCGGCTCTTGGCCAAAGAAGTTAGCGTGAAGCTACTCACGGGGAATGCGGCCGCACGGCGCGACGATGGGACGTTCTTCCCGGCCCCGATGCACCGCACGCTGTTCGAGTACATGGTGAAGGCGAAGCTCGAACCCCTGCTTCTGGCGGGTGTCGAGGTGTACGAGTTCGTGCCGCCGCCGTCACCGATGATCGTCGCGCGCGGAGGCCGCATCCGGCCGTACGTTCACGCCAAGCTGGTTTCCGTCGATGGGCTGGTGACCAGCATCGGCTCGGCAAACCTCGATGCAACCGCCAGCTTTTGGGAGAGCGAGGCCAACATCGTCGTGCAGGACGCCGAGTTTGCGCGCGGCGTCGAGGCCACGCTTCAAACATTCATCGACGGGAGCGTCGCGCTCGACCCCGACTCCGAATACTGGAAGCGGGAGCGAGCTCAACGTGCCGTCGTGGCTACGCTCTGGCCAGGTTCGCTCTATTCCTGAGCTTCGAGCTTCTCGCCGGCTCTCTTTTCGGCCTTTTCGGCGCCTTTAGCCTTTTCGACGGCTGTGTCGGCCTCGGCCGTGGCGAGATCATACTTCACGGTCATCCGAACCTGGAAAGCGCGATCGATCTCGATTTCTTCGGTGTCGTCCACCGTCTTCACGCTCAACATGCCGGTCGAGTCGCCGCTCGCCGAGGCATTGGCTTCGAGCGCGTTGAGGTTGGCGATGACCTCGCCGGTCGCGTTCATCTTGAACGACTTGACGGTGAGCTCGACACCCTCTTCTTCGAAGGTGATGGTCTGCGGAACGGCGGACTGCTGAACCTGCACGTTGAGCTTCAGGTCGTCGCCCACCTTTTCGGCCAGCGTGTAGGTGTCGACCTGGCTGACTTTGAAGCCGTAGAGCACGAGGTCTTTGCGAGCTTCCCAGCGAGCGCCAACACCGACCGGCTCCGCTGGAAGCAGCACGCGGGCGAGCGAGGTGCGCGCGTTGATGATCATCACGAGCAGCCGGACCGGAACGTCGGAACGCTTGGCTGCATCGTTGAGCTCGGTTCGCTGCACGATGCCTCGGTCGTCGACCTCGACCCAGCCGCCGACGTTATTGAGCACCGAGGCGCTCTTGTTGAGGTCCTTCGCGAGCGCAGGATCGATACCGGTCGGGACGATGGCTTCGGCCTTGACGATGCGAACGTCGAATCGGGTGCTGCCCCGCTTGCCTTGCATCGAGGGGCCCGAAACGATGTAGAGCCGCACGCCAGGCGTGACCGAAAGCGCAGCGCCGCGGCGCGAGGTGGCCATCGAGGCAAGCCCGAAGTCCATGGTCGCCGTCGTGGACGTCCCGTGCTCGATCTTGTAGCGAAGCGTCTCCCGCGGCTCGGCACCGGCGTCGAGCACGAGAACCGGACCCCCGCTATCTGCGTCTTTTGCGGTGTCGGACTTGCATCCGTTCAATACGAGCAGCGCGGACACCAGAATCAATGCGCGCGATAGCACTTGCTTAGTCATAGAATCTCCTCTCGGCGCCCCTGCACCGCCGTCTAATCGCGCTCTATATCGCAAGGTCGTCCCGGCCCGTCAAGGCTGCGGCGCGGAAGGGCCTTCGATGCGCTGGTACCCCTCGGGAAGCGCAAAGACCGCTGGCGGCATGGGTGCGCGCTGAACCTTCTTCACCAAAAAGACGACGGGGACGCCGCCAGCCTGCTCTACGCGCATCTTCATCGAAAAACCGGGCTTGACCCCGTACTTCTTCATCGCCTTGCTGCGCTCGTCGTCGGAAAGCTCGAGCCCGAGATTCCGGCCCCGAAACGCACGGGTCCACAGGTCGGCCGGGTATTTCTGTGTGAGCCAGAGGTCGATGACGGTGCGGTTGTCTTTGTCGATCACTCGAATGTGCCGGGTCTCCACGCCACTGACGGTCGCCTTGCCGAGCTTCTTGATCGAGAGATTCGCGTTGTCGCCCGAACCGGTGACCTGCTTGCTGGTCGCGGCGAGCATCGAGTAGGGCACCTCCACGATGACCATCTGCCCATGGTCGATCGAGAAGTAGCTCTCGCCGGTGGACGGCATCAAGGTCGTGGCCCGCACTGGCTCGCCGTTCTCGTCGACGGATTGAATGTCCATGCGGACATCGCCTTCCTTCGAGTATCGGGCGCGGACTCGTGCAGCCACACCTTGCTCGCTCGAAAGGCTGGCTTCCATCACGCCTTCGAACGCGAGCGCAGGTGACGCAACGAGCATCACGATCAGGCAGGTGAGCGCAAGACGCATCGAAGCCCAAGCCTAGGCCGACACGACCACCAAGCCAAACGCCTCGTCTTCGTAGAGCTGATCGAAGGTTTGCTGAAATTTGGCCTCGACGTTCTTGCGCTTGAGCTTGAGCGTCGGGGTGAGCTCGTCTTCCTCGACGCTGAACTCGCGGTCGAGGACGTAGACCTTTTTGATGGTCTCGACCCGCGACAAGGTTTCGTTCGCCCTTTTCACCGAGGCGACGATGCGTCGCTGAATGTCGGCGTCGTTCGCGACCTGGGCAAGCAGCGCCTGGAGCTCTTTGGAGCGGCCGAGCGGGTTCTCGGTCAGGGCTTTGATGTGCGCATCGGCGGTCGTGCCGTCGATCTTGCCCTGTTGCCGGGCCCAGTCGACGGCTTCGCCAGCGCCGATGGTGACCAAAGCGACCAGGTACTTTCGCTTGTCGCCGTGGGCGTGGGCTTGGCTGATCATCGGGTCGGAGGCTTTGATTTCGTTTTCGATGTTGGCTGGTGTGAGGTTCTTCCCGCCGGCGGTGATGATGATGTGCTTTTTGCGATCGAGGATGTGGACGCAGCCGTCTTCGTCCTTTTTGCCGACATCGCCGGTGTAGAGCCAACCGTCGATGACGGTTTCCGCAGTCGCCTGGGGATTTTTGTAGTAGCCCTGAAACACGCACTTGCCGCGGACCAGGATCTCTCCGTCATCGGCGATGCGGTCTTCCACGATGCTCAGGGCGCGGCCGACCGAGCCGAGCTTCACTTTGCCCGGGACGTTGGCGTGAGTGATGACCGTCGATTCCGTCATCCCGTACATCTCGTAGATCGGAAACCCCGCCGCCCAGAAGAACTCGAGGATTTCCGGCGCAATCGGTGCGGCGCCGGTGATGAAGTAGCGCACGCGCCCGCCGAACACCGCGCGCAGCTTGGAAAACACCAGGCGATCGGCGAGGCGATACTTGAGCTTCAGGCCAAAC
>CAMYJN010000102.1 GCA_947258625.1 uncultured Polyangiaceae bacterium
CGTCGACTACTACGGCTCGCCGACTCCGCTCAAGCAGCTCGCATCGATTTCGGTGCCCGAGCCGCGGATGATCGTTCTCAAGCCGTTTGACCGCAGCCAAATGCAGCCGATCGAAAAGGCAATCATGGAAGCTCAGCTCGGCCTGAACCCATCCAACGACGGAGAGATCATTCGCCTCCCGATGCCACCGCTGACCGAGGAGCGCCGCAAGGATTTGGTCAAGGTCGCCCGTAAGTCGGGCGAGGAGTGCAAGGTCGCGATCCGCAAAGCGCGGCACGATGCCAAAGACATGATCGACAGCCTCCAAAAAGGGGGAGACGTCGGTGAAGACGACGCCGATCGCGCGCGCAAGGAGTTCGAAGAGGTCGTCAAGGGCGGCACGCAAAAGGTCGACGCGATTGTCACTAAGAAAGAAGCCGACATCCTCGAGGTTTAGTCCTCGCGCCTGAGCCTAAAACGGCCTTCCGAAATTGACGTAGAACTGCGCGCCGCCGCCCTGGTCGAGCCCGTAGGCGAAGCCGACACGCAGTGAGTACGGCTGGACGTATCCAAGGGTGAAGTCCATCAGGATTTCGGCGCCTACTCCCTTTCTAAAGTCGTTGAGATCGAGCGGTCCAAAATACGCGTTCCCGAAGTCGAAAAACACCAACCCGTACATCCGGTCGAAGAAGGCTGGAACCGTGCCCGGGCCGCGAAGCACGCGCGTGAGCGGGAATCGATACTCGGTTTGAAGCAGCTGGAAGCGGTCTCCGACGATCGAGAAGGCCGGATAGCCGCGAAGGGCCACCCCTCCGAGCTGTTCGAAGTTGAGGAGCTGATCGATCAGCGAGGTATCCGGAAAACCACCCAAGGAGAACGACCCTCGCTCGCCGCGGCTATCCTCGGCCGCGCCTCCCCCGTAACGAAACGCGAGGACATGATGCTGCGACCAGGGCATCTCGATGAACCTTTGAATGAACCAGGAGGCTCGGATGCTCTTGAAGCGACTGCCGATTCCAGGATGCGCGAACGAGACCGCCGCCCCCAAGCTGCGTCCCTCGGACGGCGTGTAGTCGTAGAGGTGCCGCCGCGCGTCGTTGTACCTCCATGAAAGGCCGATGTCGGCGTTGAGACCCGTCGCCGGAACGATGGGCGGTGCAAAGTTTGGGCTGAGCGTGCCATCGAAGGTCGAAAGCGAACGCGTCCAGGTGAGCCCATAGCTCGCACTGATGCGATTGGAGTGAAACGAACGGGGGATCAGCTGAGAAATCGTGAGCCGTCCGCCGTACGCGTCCTCGACGTAGGGCCTGCGTCGCCCGTTGATGATGAATCCGTTTCGGGGCGTCACACGACGGAAGAACGAAACGGTCAAGTCTGGAGGCATGCGCCGGAGCGTGTAGCTCAAATCCGCGTTGACATAGCCCTCGGCCAGGCTGATCCCGAGCCGCGCGTAGAGAAGATGAAACTGAGCTGCGTCCTCGCCTTCGGTGAAGATTCCGAGCTGCTGACCGAACGCATCTTCTTGGAGGTCGACACCCCAAAACCGCGGGTACAGCGTCCGCGCGCCGGCGTACCTTCTCGAAAGATCGGGGATCAGAGTGTCGGCGTTGCTGGGAGGCGGACGGTCATCGATGTACGGCGATGCCGGGCGTCCGGTCTCGGGGTCGAGCTCGAGCAGGTAGATGTCGTATCCGCGGCTCGTGTAGCCGATGTAGGCGAGCCGGCCGCCGTCCGGGGAAGGTGCCGGGGTGTAGGCGCCGGAGACGACGTTGGTGATTTGTGACAGCTCGCCAGTTGCAGGCTCCCAGCTATAGATGTTCGCGATGCCGGTACGGTCGCTCGAAAAGTAGAGCCTGCGGCCGTCCGGGGACCAGGCCGGTCCCGTATCCATGGCCCGGTCGTGGGTTACGGCCGTGATCTCGCGTGTGGCGAGGTCGATCACCTGGATGTCGCGGTAGCCCCCCTTTCGCCATGCGCTGTAGGCCACTTGGCTGCCATCGGGCGAGAACCTCGGCGTGTAAACCTGTTCGAACCGTTCGCTATCGACGAGAAGCTCCTGCGTCCCTTCGATGTCGTCGAGGTCCGCGATCCACAAGCTCTGGGTGCTCGTGTCGTTCCGGACGTAGCTGATCCTGCGACCTTCCGGCGCGATATCGGGGTATCGTGCGCGAAGGCCGCGGGTCAGCCGCTTTCGATCCCAAGCCCCGCGCGAGTCCAGGCGAAAGAGGTCGTAGTAGTAGTAGAGGTTGGTCCTGTACGCGTCGAACGACTCGAAGTAGAGCTCGCCATTGGGGTGCACGGTTGGGTAGCTTTCGCCGGCGCTTCGCACGATCCGAGTGACCTCGTTGCCGTTCGACAAATCGAGCGTCCGGATCTGCGGGTCGCTTCGTCCGTCTCGCGCGAAGAAGATCAACCGGTCGTCGTCCGCGAAACGCAGGCCGCGAACCCATTCCCCACGAAACGTGATCCGGCGCCCCTGCTTCACGCCATCCTCGCGGATTCGCTCTTCCACCTCCCCGTATTGCCGGCGCATGTCGTCTATCCAAAGCTCGTAGAGCTCGCCGAAGGTCTTTCCGGTGAGCCGTTTGCCCATTCGGTTGACGCTGAAGGGGATGGCCCGGCGCCCGTACCAGGTCGCCATCTCGCCGAGGATCTCTTCGCCATACTGCTCGACGAGCCACTTGATGAACCGTGATCCGTACAGATACCAAATGTCGCCGTGTGGCCAGTAGTCGGTTCGGTTGTTGAGCGTGTCGAAGTGCAAGATGTTGTCTTCGAGAAATGCCATCCGCATGTACATCTCGAACTGTGTCGAGCGCATTCGCCCGCCTGCCGTCTCGCGCGACTCGAGGTACGTCGCGATGCCTTCGATGATCCAACGCGGCTGAATGAGGTTCGGGGCCCAAACCTTCCCGAAGATCTCGTTGATCACCGCAGGGATTCCGCCGATGTTGTCCGTTTGAAGAATGTGGGCGTGCTCGTGAGTCACCAAGACCGTCATCCAGTCGTCGAAGTCGCCGAGCACCGAGAGGTCTCCCGGCGCGCTCACGTACAGCCGAATCGTGTTGTAGCGAAGTGGCGTGGCGTTGCCGTTCGCAGCGTCGATCTCGTCGGTGAGGACGATTTGGACACGCTTTTTGGGCTGATGGCCGAGCAGGGGCGCCATGTTCGCATTGGCCCGCTCCGCGATCGCCAGGACCCGCCTCGCCACCAGGGCCAGGGGCTCGGGGTAGCTCACCTCGAAATGCTCGCTCCGGACCGTCCGCCAGCGCCTGGACAAGTCCTTGGTCTGAGCCTCCGCCGGTATCACCCCCAAAAGCCCCAGCAGAAAGGCCATCGCAGCCACCCCGCGGGCCATCCCAGACTTTCTAGCATGGGCCCCGGAAGAACCCACAACCGCCCGTTGACTCTTCCTTCTAGGCGAAAGGCTTGACCAGACGCATGGCCACCTCCTAGCCTTAAACGTAACTGGGGGCGGGGTTTCGTTAAAATGGGGTCTGAGCGAGGGGAATTGGTCATCGAGGGTCTGACGTTGCCGTTGGCGCTGCGTTTCATCTCTGGGAAGTACCAGGGCGGAGAGTTCCCGCTTCCTGATGGCGGCGAGATCGTCATCGGGCGCTCCAGCGAGCTCGACATGGTTCTGGTCGAGGACATGGTGTCCAGACGCCATGCGAAGATCTCGGTCGAAGGCGGGGATATCTACTTGGAGGACCTTGGTTCGACGAACGGGAGCTTCGTCAACGGCGAAAAGATCTCTCGGACCAAGCTCGGGGAGGGTGACCGTATCTTGATCGGCACGAGCATCATCAAGGTCGTCGCGTCCGATGGGTCAGCCTCGGTCCAAGACGCCAAGGCCAAGATGGATGCCGCCTATGCCAGCGCCCGTCCTTCTCCGGGGAGCACCATGACCGGCTCGATCGCCGAGGTGGCGCTGCCCGACCTGCTTCAGCTCTTCTCCGCCTCCAAGAAGACGGGTGTCCTGCAGATTACGACCGAGATTGACGTGGGCTCCATCTACCTCGAAGAAGGCATGGTTCAGTTCGCAGTCGTCAACGGCGACGAATCGGTACCGCCTGAGAAGGCCTTCTACCGCGTCCTCGTCTGGGACAAGGGCACCTTCGACCTGCTTCCCAAGGTCGAGCGCAGCTTCCCAACGGAAATTAAGGGCAGCATCGAAGGCCTGCTCATGGAGGGCATGCGACAGCTCGACGAGATGCGACGTCTCGGGGACGCGCTACCGCCGCTGCAATCCCTGATCAGCGTGGCCTCGCCCATGGCGAAGCCGCTTCGCGACGCGTCACCCGAAGAGCTGGACGTAATTCAGCTGGCGCTCGACCACGATACCCTCGTCGACTTGATGAACCACGCTGGGAGACCCGATCCGGAAGTGGCCGAGTTCGTCGTCTCCCTTTTGGAAAAAGGTTACCTCATCAGCGACTGATTCGCCGAACGCGAGCCCCACCACCGCAAACCGCGGAACGGCCATCCGCTACTCTTGCCGAAAATACTCGCGAAGCGCTTCATAAGCGTTCATCAGCGAGCTGTTGAGCTCCTGTGCTGCTTCGTGGCGCTCCGGATGCCCTTTGTGTTTCTCGGGGCTGTAGCGGTCCCGAAGCCGCCTATAGGCGCGTTCGATTTCCGGCCAAGTTGCGCCGGGGCTGAGCTCGAGATTTGCCAGATACTGCCGCATGCGCTTCCACGTCGGCTTCGATGGTCGGGGGAGCCGTTCGCCGTGACGGTTGGCCCGCTCCTGCGAGAGCTCCTCGTCGCTCAGGTCCGCGAGCTTTTTTCCCGAGGGACCGAACTTCCCGTCGCTGAGCCGGGTCATGAGCCCGGAGCGCCATGGAGCGTAAGCAGACGGACGAGCAGGTCCTCGGAGTACTTGGTCAGTTGGGTGAACGCGACACCCATGCCAGGCGGATCATCCTGCACGCGAACCACCTGTCCGGCGCCTTCAATCGTTTCCACGTCGTCCATGATCACCGTGAAGGTGAGATGAACCTCCGTCCCCACCGGCAGCGGCTCCCGCGAGCGGATGAAGACCCCGGACCTGGACACGTTCGTGACATACTCGTGTACGAACGCATCGAACGACTCGAACTCTTTGTTGATCGTGACCCGCTTCTCGCTGCGTTGGCCGTCGTCCTTGTCCATAGAAACGTCAGGCTCCCGTAAGGTCGAACTGTTCCAAATGATAGTCGTTTCTGGGCTTTAATTCGATGCGCCGCTGAAAACGCTGCGCGGCCTCGTCGACCGACGCCTTTTCCTCGCGCTCGAGCATGTCGCAGACGGCAGGGTGGGCGCTGATGACGATCTTGTAGCCGGGTAGGGCGTCACGCTCGCGCCGCATCTGTCGGAAAATCTCGTGGCAGACCGTCTCTTTCGACTGAAGCAGCCCCGTCCCGTCGCAGAAGAAACAAGGTTCGTAGAGCGTTCGCCCGAGCGATTGCCGAGTCCGCTTTCGCGTCATTTCGACGAGGCCGAGCTCGCTGATCCGAATCGCCGTCGTCCTCGACTTGTCGTCCTTGAGCGCGGTTAGAAGCGCCTTGAACACTTTCTCGCGATGGGCATGCCGCTCCATGTCGATGAAGTCGAGCACGATCAAGCCGCCGATGTTTCGGAACAACAGCTGATACGCGATTTCGCGGACCGCCTCTAGATTGGTCTGCAAGATCGTCTGTTCGACATCGTGCCCCTTGCCTGTGAACCTCCCGGTGTTGACGTCGATCGCGGTCAAAGCTTCCGCTTGGTCAAACACGAGATGTCCGCCCGATGGCAGCTGGACTTTACGCGAGAGCGCACGCGTGATCTCTTCCTCGATGCCGTACTCGTCGAAAAGCGGTTCGTAGCCTTCGTAAAGCCGCACGTCGTTTGCGCGCTCTGGTAGGAAGAGCGTCAAAAAGTCTTTGAGTCGCTGGTACTCCTCACGGTCGTCGATCACGATTTCGTTGACGTCTTCGGTGAAGAGATCACGTGCGGACTGAATCACGAGATCCGGCTCCTCATGGACTAGCGCAGGTGCCTTCTTCACCGCGTCGCGCGCCGTCTGCGTCTGTTCCCAAAGCTGCACCAGGTAGCCGATGTCCGCCTTGAGCTTCTTCTTGGTGAGCCCCTGTGCGAGCGTCCGGACGACCACGCCACCGTGCGGCGGCTTGACCGAGTCGATGACCTCTTTGAGCCTCCGCCGCTCTCGGTCGTTGCCAATCCGCTTGGAGACTCCGACATGGTCAACCGTGGGCATGAACACGACATAGCGACCCGGAAGCGCAACGTGGCTCGTGACGCGCGCGCCCTTGGTACCGATCGGCCCTTTGGAAACCTGGACCAAAATCTGCTGCCCCTCGTTGAGCAGGTCCCGGATCGGAGTCTTTCGCGAAACCCGGTTGCGCCGCCCCTTGGAGGCGCCTTTTTTCTCTGCGCCGTTGCCTTCCTCTTCAGTGCCCGGCGCGGCTTGAAGGTCCTCCACGTGCAGGAACGCCGCGCGGTCTAGACCCACGTCGATGAACGCCGCTTGCATCCCGGGTAGGACACGCGTGACTCGGCCTAGGTAGATATTGCCCACCGGGGAGCGATGGTGCCGCCGTTCGACGTAAAGCTCGCGGAGCACACCGTCCGCAATGAGACCAACGCGCGTTTCTCCAATGTCAACGTTGATCAGAAGTGTGTTTTTCGACATTCGTGATTCCGTATTCAGCGTTCCTGGGGATCAGACACCCTCGACCGAGAGACTCGGCCGGAAGAGCGATTCTGCATGAAGCGACGGGCTCGTCGCGGCATCCAGTGCCGAGCGCGCAGGACCGTCATGTGGATTCCTCGGAAGGGTCAGTTCTTCTCGAAGATCTGCTCGATTTCGGCCTGCGTGTTCTCTTCGCTTTCGGAGCGCGCCACCGCGATCTCCTTCACGACCAGATTGCGCGCAGTCTCGAGCATCTTCTTCTCACCGAAGGACAGCGACTTGTCGACCTGGAGCCGATAGAGGTCACGCATCACCTCGGCCACGTCGAACACCGAGCCGGTCTTGATCTTGTCCATGAAACCGCGGTACCGGCGGTTCCAGGTCTGGTTGTCGAAGACGACCGGCTGCTCCGCGAGCAGGGAGAAAATCTCTTTGATGTCGGTTTCGGAGATCGGGGGCCTAAGGCCCACCTTCTTCGCCTGGGCGACCGCCACCCGGATCCTGTCGTTGTTCTTCGCATCCAAAGGCCTCAGCACGTAGAATTCCATCGTCGCTGTGCCGATTTTGCGCTCCTCGATCGAGACGACCTCGGTCACGCCCTGTTTGGGATAGATGGCCTTATCGCCAACCTTGAATTCGTATGTTCCCGCTTGCATCGGGACTCCTTATCTTGCCAAAAACGTGCCCTTACGCGTGTTTTCCACGCGTTGGGTTGAACGGGCGCTGCGCAGTGATTATTTCCCGCCTCAGCGTCGCACTTCGCGCGTCCCCGCTCTTTCGGTGCAGCCGAGTCACACCCCAGC
>CAMYJN010000103.1 GCA_947258625.1 uncultured Polyangiaceae bacterium
GCCTGGTCGAGCTGGAGAAGGGCAAGAGAATCAAGGGAAAGGCGATGGTGGTGGGTGCCACCGGTGCGATCGGCTCGGCCTGCGCCAGGCTGCTGGCCCGGACAGCAGAGGAAGTCCACCTCGTTTCGCCGGAATCGGCAAAACTGCTGGTGCTCGAGAAGTCCATCCTCAAAGAATCACCGGGGGCAAAGCTGGTACTGGCTTCCTATGCAGACGGTGACCGCAGCATTGGCGACATGGATATGATCGTCACGGCAACCTCTGGGGCGGGCAAGAAAATCCTGGACATCATGAAAGTGAAGCCGGGCTGTGTGATCACCGATGTCGCGCGGCCGCTCGACCTGCCCGCCGAAGAGGTGGCCAAACGTCCGGATGTGTTGGTCATCGAGTCGGGTGAGGTGTACCTGCCCGGGGAAGTGCGCATGAAAAAAATCGGCTTTGACGATCCCAACGTGGTGTATGCATGCCTTGCGGAGACCATCGTGCTCACCCTCGAAGGGCGGTTCGAGAATTTCACCCTGGGCCGGACCATCGAGTGGGAAAAGGTGCATGAGATCTACAAACTGGGGTTGAAGCATGGCATGCGGCTGGCCGCGATTTCGGGGGTGAATGGCGTCTACTCCGATGAGGATATCGCCAGGGTACGGGAGTTGGCCCTGCAGGCCCGCGCGAAAGGAAAGCATCCCTCGGCCCCGGGGGCTGCAGCAGTCGAGACAAAACCAGCGCGACGTGATTGAGCACGCCCGGCACGACCAAGGCGCTTCGAGGATGGCCCGATAACGCCGAGTGTTCATCTTCTGCTCAACCTCGGTCGAATCTCTTAATTCCTTGGGTCGGATCTCCTGCTGGCGTGGCTGTGGCAAGCTCACACTTCGTGTTCTAGCGTGCACGTTTCTTCGCGCTCTTGTCACCACAGGATCGTCGCGCCTACAATCGACGCGTGCTTCGAAGACTTGCCCTATCTTTGTCCTTGG
This sequence comes from uncultured Polyangiaceae bacterium, assembly GCA_947258625.1. Taxonomy (GTDB): domain Bacteria; phylum Myxococcota_A; class Polyangia; order Polyangiales; family Houyiibacteriaceae; genus SG8-38. The sequence goes on from CAMYJN010000103.1 coordinate 975, forward strand.
TACCGCTTTGGATCATCGTCGCCCAGTGCAGACGAGGCGACGGCCTACCCACTGGCCCGTACTGCTGGTGCATCTGTGGCGACGAGCGTGTCCCCGCTTGCTATCGTCCCCAGCGGGATGACTGCCCACCGAACCCGATGTGCGCCGGCGACGACGAATGTGAAGCGTTATGCCAATCAGACGAGCTGTGTGGGGAGAGCGAACCGAGCTTCGTGGGGTGCGACGTCGGTGCCGATGGATACAGCCAAGGGGTCCTCTGCCGCGAGATCCCTCAATGCGACGGCCTCACCGAGGCAGAGTCCCTGGAGCGCTTCACCACCTTCGACTGCACGTTCGAGTGGCTCTTCTAGCGACTCTGCGTCAGCCAAGAAGGACGCGACTCGCCCCGCTGCCAAACCTCCCTTCAGGGGTGGGGAGACTGCAAAGCCCATCAATAAAGTACTGACGCAATTTTCGCGCGAGTATTTGGTCGAACGCAACAGGTTCGTAGACTGGGAACCTCGGTCGGAACTCTGTCTGCCCCATCTCTGCGGAGCCTAGCAAGAACAAACGCCGTCTCCGCGCGACGCCCAACGCGGCATAACAACCTAGTTCTGCGCAATTGGGGTGCTGAAGGAGGTTCACTGGTCGTTTTCAGGTCGCCGCCGCGGAGACATCGGACGCGATTTAGGCTACTAAGCCAGTCACGGGGTGATTTGCACCCTCGCCGCTACAGCGGCTGCGAGCTACCAGAGTTCGCCGACAATCTCGAACAGGAACGAATACAACATGGCTGAAGGTACAATCAAGCGTCTCACGGACCGAGGCTTCGGGTTCATCGAAACCTCTCCCGGCAACGACATCTTTTTCCACATGTCGAACGTAGAAGGCGTGCGCTTTGAGGAGCTGCGCGAAGGACAGCGGGTCTCATTCGACGAGGGCCAAGGTCCCAAGGGGCCCCGCGCGGAGAACGTCCGCCCACTTTAGAGCTGCCGAGAAGATCTGATCTGAAGATCCAGATAGCAAGTCGACAGCAAACATGACCGGGATTTGCCGGCATCGCCGTGTTCACGGTTCGTCACCTCATATCAGGTGTGCTCGATGCCTCGTTTGTTCAAGGCATAGAAGACGTGGGCGACGTAGCGGCGGTGGATGTCGTATTTGCGGGTGTTGACGACGTTCGAGCCCTAGAGCGTGAGCTTGATCGTCGCGGCTTGCACGTTCCTTTTCTCGAAAACGATCTCATCGCGGAGATGCACGGCGAGTGACGCGACGGTTCGATATCTCTACGCGTTTGGCAGCTACTCCGGCTGACGTGTGGGCAGACTGTACCTCAGTGCAAGGTGTCGCGCGCGAGCTCAGTCCTTGGTTTCGCATGACCTTTCCGCGTGGAATCGAAGACTTAACGCCACCGAACATCGAACTGGGGAATCGGTTGTTTCGCAGTTGGATGCTCCTATTTGGAGTGGTGCCGGTTGACTTCGACGATGTGACGTTCGTCGAAGTCGAGCCGGGCCGCCGGTTCGTGGAGTGTTCAACCATGGCGAGCCAGCGCGTTTGGCTTCACGAGCGCATCGTTGAGCCATGCGACGGAGGTACACTGATCACCGACAGGCTCGAATGGGAGGGCCGCCTCCCAGGCGCTGAGCTTCTCTTCGCGGCCGTAGTACCCCAGCTATTCGCATGGCGACATCGACAGCTGAAGCGAAACTTCGGCGAGGCGTGAGCGACTTCAGATGGTCTGCAATTTGCGCACCCTGCGCGGGTTCGCCACCAGTGCATCTTGTTACGGCTTGCGTGCAACGAAGAACCCGAAGTGGCCCTCGTCATGCGACGCCTCGACGTGTAGCCCTGCCGCTTCGAGTGCGCGGGCGAGTCGCGCGTGATCAAAGCGGTCTTCCCTGGGGTGGTCCAGCAGGGCGCGCACCAGCGGATGCTTGAGGAACTTCTCGTAGATTTCGTCGGCGTAGAAGCGCCCCCCGGGCTTGAGGACGCGATGGACCTCCCTAAGCGCTGCTCTCCAGTCCGGAATGTGATGAATGATGCCGAAATCGAAGACGGCGTCGTAGGTGCCATCGTCAGCCCGGATATCGGTTGCGTCGCCTATCCACAGCGAGACCCGGTCGCCAAAGCGCTCAAGACGGGCTTGCGCGCGGCGAACCATATCCGGGTCGAGATCGAACGCATCCACCGTGTCCGCGTCGAATTGCTCGAGTATGATCTCCACACCGACGCCCCGCCCGCATCCGATTTCGAGCGCCCGACCCCCAGTCGTGGCGCCGCCCAGTTCGCGAAGGCGCTTGGCCTCGTAGTAGCGCTGCGCTGCCTCACGCACGGGGTTGTTCATCAAGAGCTTTTCGACTTTGTTGAGCAGCATCACCTCGCTCCAGGCTTCACGCTCCGACGTCGAATCTCTGGTGGGTCAGCGGTCAGGCTCGATGTGAATTGTCGTGTCTTCGATGAAAAGCTCATTGCGAAGCTTGTCTTCGATTTCGTCCGCAATCGCATGGGCTTCCTCCGTGGTCATGTCTGAATCGACGGTAACAACCAGGTCGACAGCACTCGAGTGACCTGTCGACCGGGAGCGAATGCTCTTGGCATTTCGAACTCCCGGGATCGAGCCCGCGATTTCCGCAATGAGTTCCGGCTCGACGACGATGCGATCCACCAGGACTGGCACCGCTCGCCGAAAAAGCCCAAAAGCCAATGCGAGAACGAGCATGGCGACGGCTATCGCACAAACGGTGTCGAGCCAGGGGTAGCCACGGGCCGAGAGCTGCCAGCCGAAGATCACCACGATGGTTGTCAACACATCGGCAAAGGTATGACGCGCGTCCGCCCCCAAGATGTCGGACCTCAGTCTGCGAGCCCAGGCGCCCTCCCAGGATGCCAACGCCACGTTGATTAGGAGAACCCCCAACATCAGCGGCAACGTCCACGGGTCTCCGACGGTCGGTTGAGCCTCCCGGCGCAGCGCACCCAGGGCGAGCTCGATGCCCAGCACGGTCAGGAGCGTGGCGAGGACAAACACGGCCAGGGTTTCGAACTTCCGGTGGCCGTATGGATGGTCGCGGTCGGGTGGCTGGGACGAGATCCGGACGACAAACCAGGCCACTGCGTTATTGGCGACGTCACTCAGCGAGTGAAGCGCGTCACCGAGGACCGCGAGCGAGCCCGTCGACACACCGACGACGAGCTTCAGGGCGAGCACCGCCACGTTGGCGAGCCCTTCGATGACGATCACGCGGCGGACTTGCCGGTCCCGCTCAGGATCAAACTTGTCGTGGCCCACGGATAACACCGGTCCTGCCCTCATGAACAGAGCATGTCTCTTAGCTTTGGAAACTCAGTCTTGACGTGCTCATCCATTGCGCGTTCGAACTCATCTGAAAAAAGAAATGCTCGGAGAATGGGATCAACGATTCTGCCGATACCCTTGAAGCCCGCTCTGATCGTGTGCGTGATCGTGACGCCTCCTGCATCATCTTCGAGATCCAACGAGAGCCAGGCGGGTAGCCGAATGAATTTCTTCAGCTGCCACGTGATCTGTTTGCCCGTTCTGGCTTCAGTGACGATCGCTTGCATCTTCACTCTTCGTTTGCCGATGAACTCGTCCATATAGATGACATCGCCAATGCCGTTCGAACCATGTTTGAGGATGTGTAGGCGCAGATGGGTTCCTGGCCACCACCTTTGATAGTTATCATCGGTGGGATGGGTGAGGAATTCGAAAATCTCCGTGCCACTGATCCGGTCCACATGGAGTCCTGATTGCATGACGATCATCGACAACCCCTTCCGTTGCATTCACGCTGCGTCTTGATTCGTCACAGGATACGCCTGAAATCCAACAAGCTTCATACCACGCCCTCGCATCGATTCCCCCAACAGACTTGGAGCTGCACTAAGGCCATACCGCCGCGCGCTAGATCTGCGCCGTCGCTCGGGCTGCAGGTTTGTTGGCCACGGCCACGATGTAGCCCCAGAAGCGGAGCAGCTCTTTGGGCTCTTGCATCGCGATTTTCATCAAGCGCCTGTATTGCGGCTCCGAGATCATCGCCTTCATCATGTGCCCCCAGGTTTTGAGCAGATGGCCAAGCCCGTAACGGCGGATGCGCGACAGGCTCTCGGACTTCACACTGATCTCATGGGCGTCGACTACGACGTTCTCAAAGCCGGCGTCCTCTATGAGCGCATGCCAACCGGAGGGGGAGTGGATCTCCATGTGACCGAACGCGCTCTTGAGTTGGTCGAGTAACTCTTCGGTCGGTGGCATCATCCACGCTGCCTCTGTGACGCCAAGACGACCGCCAGGCTTGAGCACCCGGCACATCTCCGCGAGAACGCGGGGTTGGTCCTCCACGAGAGCGAGCACCGACTCGCACATCACTACGTCGAACGTGTCGTCATCGAAGGGAAGCGCAACAGCGTCCGCGACCCGGAACGACACCCTATCCGTCACGCCTTCACGCTCCGCGCGTTCGTTGGAGCGTGCGATCATTCCTTCGCGCAAGTCGATGCCGGTGACGTGACACCCGATCGTCTTGGCAAGATGGGCCGCGGTCATGCCGACGCCACAGCCGACGTCGAGGACCAGGGAGTCAGGGCCGATTCGGCACAGCTCTCTGATCTCGTCGGTCGCGTCGAGCGCGCCGAGGTGTTTGGTGAAATCGAGCTCGCTTTGGATCTCGAAGTAGATTTCGCCGAGGTCGTCGCCCACGGAGCCGGAATCGGCTTTGGGCGGTTGCTCAGGCATGCGTTTGACTCTCCAAACGACCCCGCCGCAGCAGGGTCCCCGTCACGAATGTCGAAATGAAGATCAAAGCGAACGGCACCCAAGTGCCAAGCGCGCTTGAGAACATCGCGAAGCTCCGCTGGATCAGCCAAGCGACGATCAGGACGTCAAGCGCTACGACGATCGCAGTGAAGGCGCCGGCGACGAAGATGGGACGGCGACCGCCGCTCCGCAGGAACAGATGCGCGGTGACGGCGGCAAAGATGATCGGCGCCCCGACCGCGTGCGCGATGACTGCACTCGGTTCCGACACCGTCGCGAGTAGCGCGCCCATGAGCGCCCCGCAGGCTGCCCAGCCGACGACACCGTGCGCGATCAAAGCAGCGAGAGACGCCCGTGGGATTCCGACGTCGGTTGCACCCGGCCGCCGAAAACGGAAGTCGCAGCACTCCCCGCCCTCAGCAAGCGTCGTCGTGCGGATGAGCTCGATGCCGACCAGCTCCGTGTGCGGCCAGTCGAGCTCACACAGCACCGGCGCCAGCTCCTCGGCCCCTTCGGCGCGCAGGAACTTGATGATCGCACACTCCACGAAGTCGATGCCGTAGTCGAAGTGCCCGGGCTCGCCCGCGACGAATCGGGAGACATAGTCATCGGGGTTTGCGCGGTCCTGAGATGCCATGGCAAGCCGGCGCACCTTCTTCTGGTTGGCCGGCCCCATGCGGATTCGTCCGTAGAGGCGCCTCAACACGCGCGGATAACGCGACCAGTAGGTTCTGAACATCTCGGAGAAAAGCTCAGGCGCTTCGTCGAGCGTCAGCCCGCGTGGCTCGAGCACGCGCCAGAGGGCAAGCCAGAATGCCGAGCCGTACAGGCTGAAGGAACGAGGGTTCGCTGAGCCGCCGATCCACGGCAACCGGTCGATGACCACCTCGTATTCTGCGCGAGTCTCGGCGATCGCGGCACCGAGGCCCTCTTCGCCGAATCGATCCACCAGCAAAACCCGCAATGTCGTCACACCGCGATCAAATTGTCGCAATAGGCGGCCGCGTAGCCGCGGGTCTCGATCCACAGCCCGCTCGCTTGGCCGATGGAAGGGTTCGAGATTCGTCGTAGCCGGCTGCTCCATCTCATCTATCCATCATCAGAAGCCTGAAGCGGTGATGCGTCCGTTGCCGGTTTGCAGCGTGATCGCTCCGTTGCCTTGGTTCGCCTGCGAACGCCCTTGTGTGTAGTCGAGCGCTAACAACAGGAAGCATGCGCCGAACTTGTTTCGCTTTTCAAGGGGATTGTCGGAAGCGCAATCAGAGCCCCAGCGGGCGGGTGAACATCTCCAGTCTGCGTTCGATAACTAGTGCGGCCGAGTAGTCGAGGTGTACTTCCATCGCTATTCAGACCTCGGTAAGCTCGCCTCATGATTGGAACGGGATCGCTGTCGAGCACTGCGGTGGTCACGACTGTGAAATTACAGATCCAGTCGGACCATCCTGGCACATGGCGTCATTTCGTCGCTAGTCTCGCCGCACACCGCGACGCCCGAGCGATTCGACTCCTACAGCGAGCAGAGCGGGAGGGAGACCGTTCCAACGAAGAAAGGGAGTTGTGAGATGCAAGGAGACAGAGTGGAGATGTAGATAGGAGATCCAAACGCGTTCTAGAGTGCGCCGCAAGTCGACATAACAAGTACCGTGCAACTCGGTTCTGAACATGGTCCCCATGGGCTAAGAGAGGGCGCCTTTGTGACCCACGCCAGC